>DASWBC010000279.1:0-5314 GCA_036390815.1 Gemmatimonadaceae bacterium | reverse complement strand
GGAAATATCGCCCCGGATAGGCTCGGCGCGAGCCGATGTCGAACCGATGTCGCGGCAGCTGGCTCTTTAATCAGGAAGCTGCTGCGGTGAAGATGCGTCAGTTGGATTCCTGGATCATGCGCGAGACCCTGGCCGTAACGTTACGCGGCGCGAAGCGATTGGCCTGGGCGACAATCTTGTTCTTGATGCCGGGGATGGCGACGCGCCGCCCGTGCATCATCGCGGCGACCCCGAACTCCGCGACTTCAGTGGGGTCCGCCATGCCGAAAGCCGAGAACAGCCGCGATTTTGTCACCTGGGCCGACGCCGCGAATCCAGTGCGGGTGGGCCCCGGACACAGTGCCGTCACAGTGACACCGCTGTCGCGTAGTTCCTCCGCGATCGCCTCGGAGAAGCTGAGCACGTACGCTTTCGTGGCGTAGTAAACTGCCATGAGCGGCCCGGGCTGAAATGCTGCCGTGGACGCCACGTTGAGCACGCGACCCGATTTGCGCTTGATCATCGCCGGGAGGAACAGCTTGGTGAGATGGGTGAGCGCGGCGATGTTGACCTGAATCATGTCCAGCTCCCTGCGGAGGTTCGTATCAGCGAACTCACCGCCAAGCCCGAAGCCGGCATTGTTGACCAGCACTTCGATCGGGATGTTCTCGTTGTGCAGAAAGTCGTAGATCGCCTGCGAAGCATCGGGGCGTCGCAGATCGGCGGCGAAGACCTGGACTCGGGCGCCGTATTTTCCCTCCAGCTGACCCGCCGCCGCCTCGAGCGTATCGCGCTGGCGTGACACGAGGACGAGATCGAATCCTTTCCGGGCGAGAACCTTTGCGATCTCGAGTCCGATGCCACCGGAGCCGCCGGTGACGAGCGCAGTCGGACTTTGGGTGCCGTTTCGTTTTGATCGCATGCATTGAACCTAGCGGATACTGGTTACGACAGAATTGCAGAGCGAGCGCTCACCGGATCGGTTGATTCGAAGGGTTCGAGTTGCTAGTTTGCATAGCTATTCCCGAGTAGCTCAGGTGGTAGAGCAGGTGACTGTTAATCACCGGGTCGGGGGTTCGAGTCCCTCCTCGGGAGCTGATTATAGGACTCGCAGTTGCATCGAGTTATAGAAACGGGCATTTCCGAGAGGGAGTGCCCGTTTTGCTTTCTGCTGGACTATCGCTGGACAACCTGCCACAAAGTCGCTGTGAAAGGCGGTGGAGAGGCAGAGAGTGCAACTCCACGATCTGAACAGACGAAGCCAAAATTTCTGGACGACTTGTCGAATTCCGATCCCGCCGTTCGTCGTTATAGTGAAGGCGGGGCAACTAGCCTGCCTGAAGACCATTTCAGGAGAAGACAATGCCGCAATATTTGGTTGCTGGTTACCTCCCCGACGACTTCGATCCGTCCCAAGTGGACGAAGCGACGGGCCGCGCCATCCACGCGCTCAACAAAGAGATGATTGCTGCCGGCGTCAGGAAATTCGCTTGCGGCCTTGGGTCCGCGAAGTCGCTGCGAGCGCAGACCGATGGCAGAGTCCTCATCACCGACGGGCCGTACCTTGAGACCAAGGAACACATCGGTGGTTTTTGGATATTGGAATGCGCTGACATGGACGAGGCGGTGGCATGGGCGCGCAAAGGCGTCGCCGCCACTCGGGGGCAGGTCGAGGTGCGGGAAATCTTTTTCAATAGGGCAACCGACTAGCGACTGCCCGCTTTGCCTTCTGGACGCTTTACGGATTGCTCAACGGCCTCTGGCTTGCAAATAGGGACGTCAGCCCCGACTGTCGACGAGGGGCACCCACCCAGGCACTCGCAGGGGGCTATGCCATGACCGCAACCAACACCATCAAGGGAATCACACTCGCGTTCGCGTTCGCCGTCGGCTCGGCTTGCGCCGGCGTCAGGAAGAAGACCACGGACGTCAACCCTAACATGGATCGCGCACCCACGTGCGCTGCCGCTATCGCTGTCTATAACAGTCGAGCAGATGTCCCCTACGACTACTACGAGCTCGCCTGGATTGAAGCCCAGGGCAACTCCGTCTGGACGACCGATAACCAGCTCCAGCAGCAGATCCGAAATGGCGCCGCCAAGGTCGGTGCCAATGCTGTGATCGTGAACCCGGTGGAGCAGAACAAGTCCGCAGTCAAAATCCTCGGCGAAGTGGTCGGCGCGAAGTCGGCGACACAAAAGGCCAGCGCGCTCGCGATCTACATGCCTCGAGACAGGGCGCGCGTCAGAACCGCCTGCGGCAACTAGGGCAACGCGCTCGCAGTCACCCGCCAACAAGACGCGGGCTGGTAGTCACCCACCAGCCCGCGTTCTTTACATCAGTTCTGCGCCCTTTTCCGCGCCTGCGTCAGTTGGTGAGCTCTCGCGCTGTTCGTCGCGATTCACCTGACCGCTCGCCCTCGCCATCTTTCGCACATACTCAGCCGCCGAAGTCATTCGCATTGGGAACTTTTCGAGCGGTGGCTTCATCCCCGAGCCGAGCCCACGCGCAACGCCGAGCATCAATGCCGCAAAGGTTTTGTCCCACGGATTCAGCGCCGAGGTCCATTGGGCTTCGAGCGCGGCTTCCGGAATCTCGATTACGCTGAACTTCTTGCCGTAGGCCTCCTCGAAAATCCGCACGGCATCGCGCTGACTGATTTCCTCCGCGCCACCGACCGGGATGATCGCGTTGCGAGCGGCCGGCGCCGAAAGCGACTGCACCGCGAACTCGGCCACGTCCGCGACCGCCACGTATCTGATCTTGTCCAATCCCTTGCCGTACACCTTGGCGGTTCCCGCGGCTGGATCAGCGAAGAGCATCGGACCTAGCCAGCTCTCGAAAAAAAGCGACCCGTGGAGAATCGTGTAGTCGAGCCCGCTCGCCTTCAGATGTTCCTCCATTGCCCTCTTGGCGCTGCTCAGCGGATTGTCTGGAGTCTGGTTAACGTCGAAAGAGACGAAGATGAACTTGGCAGCGCCGGCGTTTTTGGCCGCGTCGACGAGTGCTTCGTTGCCTTCCCCATCAGTCGCTTCGAACGAGTCTCCGGGCTGCGACGTGAGGATCGTCGTGATGGTCGAGATGACGGCGTTCACACCGGCACACGCGGCGAGCAGCGTTTGCGGCTCTTTAACGTCCGCGCGGACTATCTCCGCGCCCAGCATCTTCAGGCGTTCGACCTTTTCGGGCGCCGAAGTCGTGCGTACCATCGCACGCACTTTCTCACCACGCGCGGTCAGGCGTTGAACTATCTCCGAGCCCAGGACTCCGGTGGCACCAGCGACGAGAATCATGACTCCCTCCTGCGGGAAGAATGGGCCCTTCGAAGATGCGGCATGATTCGACAGCCGGCAATTCGGGTGCGAGATTTGCCCCAACAGCCCTGACCGCACGGAAGTCATTGCGCCCGCGACATCTTGGTGAGAGAATAAAAAGCAAGTGACTTCTCCTTCCCTGGTGACCCCGCCCCAGAAACCTATCGGTACCTTCCTGAGGCGCCTCTTCGGGAGGTTCAGGTCCCGGCCGGCCGAAATAACTCCGCCGGTTCGCCCCAGCGGGCTCGACACGGAGCGGCGCCTCAGCTTCATGCTCGAGTCGGTGCCGGTCAACCTCTGGTCCACCGACGCGCACCTCAACATCACTTTTTCGCAGGGCGCCGGCCTCCACCTCATTGGGACGAGCGCGAGCGAGCAGGTTGGGATGACGCTCTATGAGGTGCTGAAGTCGCGCGACCCCGGCTTTACTCCGCTGGCGGCGCATCTGAGAGCTTTACAGGGTGAGCTCGTTCGCTACGAGACCGACTGGCGGGGAAGATCGTTCGAGACGCGAGTCGAGCCCGTCCGCGCCGCCGACGGAAAAATCACGGGAACCGTTGGAATCGCGATCGATGTGACCGACCGAAAGAGTCTCTACGAGGCGCTGCAAACGCAGAACGTCTATTTCGCCACGCTCTTCGAGAGCGCCCCCGAGGCGATCGCGATCCTCGACGAGCGAGACCGCATCATCCGCATCAACGGCCAGTTCACGACGATGTTTGGCTACACGGAATTCGAAGCGATCGGCGCGAACATCAACGATCTGATCGTCCCCAAGGAGATGGTCGAGGACGGCATAAGGCTCACCGCGCGAGTGGCGGCCGGAGAGCAGCTGAGAACGGAAGCGCTACGACGTCACAAGGACGGCCACACTCTCTGGGTCGCCATCGCCGCAACGCCTTTTGGCGTGGCGGATCAGCCGGGAAGAGTCTACGCCATGTACCACGACATCTCCGCCCGGAAGCACGCGGAGGACGAGCTCAAGCAGCTACTACTCGTCGATCAGCTGACCGGACTTCCCAACCGGCGTGCGTTCATCACGCTGTCTGAGCAGGCGCTCAAGCTGGCGACTCGCCAGGAGCGCGACGTTCTCATGATCTTCATCGACGTCGATCACCTCAAGCACATCAACGACACCCATGGACACCTGGTGGGCGACCGCGCGCTCATGGATACCGCGCGCGTGCTCCGCGAGAGCTGCCGGGAAGCGGACCTCATCGCGCGACTTGGAGGCGATGAATTCGTCGCGCTGATGACGGTCGATTCCGATCAGACCGCCGAGCTCGTCTGCGAGCGCATCAAGTCGCGAGTATTAAAGCACAATCGGGAGATCGATCGCGGCTACGAGCTCTCGCTCAGCCTCGGCGCCAAGAGGTCAAGAGCCGAAGGGACGATGCTGGCGGATCTGCTCGCACAGGCGGATACGGCTCTCTACGAGCAGAAAAGGGGACGCGGGCGTCCTCACGCACTCTCGCGATAGTACTCCGCGAGGCACCAGGCGACCATGTCGCCAAGCAGAATCTTCGTGCGTTCCGATGACGGAAAGCGTGCACCGACTTCTTTGACGAGATTCTGCGCTGCGATGACCACACCTTCACCGCTCTCTCCACCGTCTTTCATCTCGGTGACGAAGGTGCACACCGCGGCCTGCAGCTCTTCCTTGGTGTAGACTCCCGCCGAAAAAACCGTCGCCAGCGCCGTCGCGAGATTCATGTGAGCCGTGCTTCTCGCGTTGCGCGCGACTCTCTGTTCGCTGCGCTTGGCTCCACCTCGCGCGCTGCGCGCCCTTTCACCGCCTTCCTCTTTGTGTCCCTGGCGACCCGTCATGCGTGGAACGTGCGGCGGGTCGCCCAGTGTGTCAAGAGATTCGAGCGATCAAGGAAGCGCTCGCACAACCCCGCATGCGATGCGCGCGCACCGAAGATGCCGCGTTTCCGGCGACGAACATCATCTTCGACCCGAACATCCTCGCGATCGCGACGGGCATCGAGGAGCACAACGAGTACGGCAAGAACTACATC
>DASWBC010000278.1:0-2822 GCA_036390815.1 Gemmatimonadaceae bacterium | reverse complement strand
CGAGGAACGTGGTGAGCCCGCCGGCAGAAAGGTGGCGATCGACCGGATCGTGAATTCACTGATCGAAGGCGCGCAGTCGCAGTGGTAAATCGCCGCGGAGAGAGCAGGCTCGGTTGTCTGGTCGCTGTGCTGATTCTCGCCGTGGGGGCCTATTTCGCGGTCGATTTCGGCGAGGCGTATTTCCACTTCTGGGAGTTCAAGGACGCGATGGGGCAGGAGGCGAGGTTTTCGTCGGACAAGACAGATGCCCAGATCACCACTCGCCTGTCAGCGCTGGCGGACTCTCTCCAGCTCCCCCCGGGTGCGGAGCTGATCACCATTCTGAGGACGCCGGCCATGATCACGATATCGAGCGACTACGACGAAATCATAAGGCTCCCGCTCAAGAAGGAACGGGTTATTCATTTTCACCCATCGGTTGAGAGCGGACTCTGAAGCCTCGAGATCCCGCGACGAAGATTGCGACATGGGCGGAGGCCGAGCGGTGGAGGGTTGGAAGGAATGGTCTGGTAGCATTCACCAATGGTGTGTTCGACCTTCTTCATCCCGGCCATATCGACATCCTCACCGCCGCGCGCAAAACTGCCCACGCGCTCGTCGTCGGCGTCAACAGCGATGAATCCGTGCGGCGTCTCAAGGGCCCCACGCGCCCCGTGCGCAGCGACGCCGAGCGCGCTTTCGTGTTGGCGGCGCTCGAGTGCGTGGATCTCGTGGTGATTTTTCCCGACGACACGCCGCTCAACCTCGTCAGACACCTCAAGCCCAACGTGATCGTCAAGGGCGGCGACTATTCGGAAGACACGATCGTTGGCGCGACAGATGTGAAGAGCTGGGGAGGGCGCGTCGTGGTGGTGCCCCTTACTCCCGGCCATTCGACCACAGCCATTATTCGGAAGCTCAGTGAAAACAGTTAAAGCGAACCGCGTTGGACGCAGCGTCTCGGACCTTCGGCCGATCACCTTCGAGCGAGGCGTTGCGCCCTACGCCGAAGGCTCGTGCCTCATAATCTTCGGTGCGACCCGTGTGTTGTGCACGGCATCGGTCGAAGACGGCGTTCCCGGCTGGAAGCGGGGTAAAGGCGAAGGTTGGCTCACCGCTGAATATGCGATGCTCCCGCGCGCGACCCGGACTCGCACGTCTCGTGAGCGCGCGCAGCTGGGCGGGCGCACTCAGGAGATTCAGCGCCTGATCGGCCGCAGCGTCCGCGCGATGCTGGACGATTTCAAGTTCGGAGAGTTCACCGTCAAGCTCGATTGTGATGTCCTGGTCGCCGACGGAGGAACCCGGACCGCCGCGATCACCGGCGCATCGGTCGCGATCGTGGATGCTTTCGACTGGATGGTCGAGACGGGCAAGCTCGTTCAGACGCCGATCAAGCGACGCGTCGCGGCCGTCAGCGTAGGAGTGATTGACGGAGAGGCTCGGCTCGATCTCGACTACGAAGAAGACGTGCGAGCTGAGGTCGACATGAACGTGGTGATGAGCAGCGAAGGAAAATTCGTGGAAGTGCAGGGGACGGGCGAGCAAGGGACCTTCGATCGGGCGCAGCTCGATCAGCTGCTCGAGCTCGCGATATCCGGTATCCACTCCCTCGACGCCGCTCAGATAAAAGCGCTATCGAGTGAGTAGGAGGCGTTTCCTCCTCGCAACGCGGAGCGAGGGAAAGCTGCGCGAACTGCGGGAGATCTTTTCGGAGTTCGGGCTCGAGGCAATTGATCTCGCCACGCTCGGAATTCCGGAGAGCGCGCGCGAGAACAACCTCGAGGAGTTCGAGACATTCGAGGAAAACGCGCTCGCGAAGGCGCGCTACTTCTTCGAGCTCTCAGGCGGCATTCCAACTTTTGGCGACGACTCCGGAATGTGCGTCGATGCTTTGGGCGGTGAGCCAGGCGTGTACAGCAAGCGCTGGTCGGGTCGCGAAGATCTCGAGCGCGCTGCGCTCGACGCGGCGAACAACGCGAAGCTCACGACCCTTATGCGGGAGGCAAGAGCGGAGCAGGGGGATCGGTTTACCGATGCCGGGCGCTACGTCTCGGTTGCTGCGTTCAAGGATGCAACGGGCGAGCTTACACGCCGCGGGGAAATCGAAGGGCGAGTGATCGAGAGGCCCCGTGGCACTGGTGGCTTCGGCTACGATCCGTACTTCGAGGCGCCCGAGCTGGGCGGCACGTTCGCCGAATCGTCCATCAAGAACACGGCAGCGGGAAGTCACCGCGCTCGCGCGTTCCGCTCGCTGCTCGCCGCGTTGCGCGAGGACGGCCGGCTGAAGTAACTTGCGTTCACCTCGGGGCGTAGCGTAGCCCGGTATCGCGCCTGCTTTGGGAGCAGGAGGTCCCCGGTTCAAATCCGGGCGCCCCGACTGGATATAAGACTAAGCCCGACAGGCAGTTAGCCGAGTCGGGCTTGCTTATTCAGCCCGGGGGGGCACTAGTGAGCGCCGTTTCCATCGCCCCCCGAGCATTTATTTCCACGTCTCATGGTCTAATTCCGTTCAAGCCAAACTAGGGATGCAACGATGGCGCTGGCAACAGATCAGGTATCGCCCGAGCAAGTCTAGACGCGGCGATGGCGCGGTTCGAGAAGGAAACAGTGCCGCCTGCGACGAACGGATGATGGAACTCCCTCCACGGAGACTACCATCACCGAATGACCAAACGTCGATTCAGAGCCCTGTATGAAGCTGCTAGAGCTGCCGCGCACCCTAACGGAATTCTCGCCGGTGAGGACGCCGATATCAGCGAGCTTGCCGATGCACTAGACCAGATAATCGAAGAGTGCGACGCATGGGCGATCGACCTGGTCGATTGGGCGATGGAGAACGG
>DASWBC010000277.1:0-5518 GCA_036390815.1 Gemmatimonadaceae bacterium | reverse complement strand
ACACGGTGAAGACATCGCCGCTCTGTTCGACATCTTCGTGGGGCGCGCGCTCGTCGTCTACAACCCCAAGCTCCGGCTCGAGCGGCAGATCTATCGTGGAATCCGGGAAGCGGCCAATGCCTCCAAGAGCCTCGAGCACCGCGAGGAGGCAAGGAAAGTCGCGGACCTGCGCGAGACGCTGCGATCGCGCGGCCTCTACATCGAGTACCACCCGATCGTCATCACCGACAACCAGAAGGTCTTCGGCTACGAGGCGCTCGCGCGCGGCACGATGCGCAGCATGCGAAGCCCCGAAGTCATGTTCGAGATCGCGGCGCAGTCGGATCTGATCTGGGACCTGAGCCGGCTGTGCCGCGAGCGCGCGATCGAAGGCATGGGCATGCTCCTGAAGGACGGCGAGCTGCTGTTCATGAACGTCGATCCGGCGGACTTCGCGGATCCTTCCTTCGACGGAAAGACGCTCAAGGTGAAAGACCCGACCCGCGTTGTGATCGAGATCACCGAGCGCACCGCCATCAAGGACTATCCGAAATTCCGCGGACGCCTCAAGGAATTCCGTGACGAGGGCTACCGCTTCGCGGTCGACGACGCCGGGAGCGGCTACGCAGGGCTGGGCTCGATCGCGAATCTTGAGCCCGATTTCATCAAGCTAGACATGTCGCTCATCAACTGCATCGACCAGAACTTCATCAAACAGAATCTGGTGGAGACAATGGTCCGCTTCGCCAACGAGCACGGCGCGATGGTCATCGCCGAAGGGGTCGAGCGCAAGGAAGAGTACGACATGGTGAGATCACTCGGCGTTCACCTGGTGCAGGGATTCTATGTCCACAAGCCGAGCACCAGTGGCGTGACTTATCGTCCGCCTGTGCTTCCGGCGCCCGCGCTCACCGAGCCAGCAAAGCCGTAACCAGCTCGTACGAGCGCTCCGCCGCGCCGAGGCCATCCTGTACCATCGCGCGCGCTGACGAGCCCGCCGCGTCGCGGGCGGGAACAGACCCGAGCCAATCCCCGAGACGGATGGTGAGGTCGGGCACCCCCGTGACCACCGCTCCGCCTCCAGCCTGAACCAGTTTCGCCGCCTCACGGCTCTTCTCGTGGCGCGGGCCGAACAGCACCGGAGCGCCGAATGCCGCGGGCTCGAGGATGGAGTGCAAGCCCTCGGAATGAAATCCACCTCCGACATAGGCGGCGTCCGCCAGCGCGTAGAGGTCACCAAGCATTCCGAACCGATCGACGAGAATGACATCGGCGCTCTGGGCGCCGGTTGCATCGATTCGCGCCAGCGTGAGAGCGCGCGAGCGAGCCCAGCTCTCGATCGAGCGCAGGTGCGCGTCGCTCGTCTCGTGCGGTGCGACCACGAGTCGCGCGTCGGGAATCTTGTTGAGGATCCTCGTCCATGCGGCCAGGAGGTGCTCCTGGTCGGACGGCCACGTCGAGCCTGCGACGAGGGTTGGGCGCGATGAGCGCAGTCCCTGAATGAGAGGAGAGGTGCTCCGCTGCGCGCGCGCCCACACCTGGTCGTACCGCGTGTCGCCCGTCACGGTGACGCGGTCGCCTCGCACGCCTTGCTGGCGGAGCCGCTCGGCGTCGGCCTCATCGATGGCGCCGACGCGATCGATCGAGCGATAGGCGTCACCCAACAGTGCCCGGGCGAAAAATCCGCGACGCCCTGAAGACTCTGGCAGCGTCGCGCTGATCACGCCGACGGGAATGCGCGCGGCTCCGGCGCGCTCGGTGAGCGCGGGCCAGATGTCGAGCTTGCTGAAAACGAGGGCGCTGGGCCGAAGCGCGGACACCACTGCGGCCGCGTGCTCGAACGTGTCGAACGGCAGGTAATCGACGAAATCCGCACGCACCGACTTCGCGAACTGCTCGGCACTGGGCGAATAGAACGTGTATGCGACCTGAATGTCGGGGCGACGCATGCGCAGGAGCTCGATGACTGGCAGCGCCTGGAGCCCTTCGCCGACCGAGGGCGCGTGGAACCAGATCAGCGGGCGAGCGGCGTCGCGGGAGGTCGCGGCCCATCTCTCGTACCGATCGACGAGTCCGCGCCGGCCGCTGACCCCGCGACGGAATTTTGATTTGCCGGCGGGAACGACGCGGACGAGCGCGTCCGTCAAGAGCCCCGCGAATGCGTAGGGAATTCGCAGCAGCGGTTTCACAGCTGGCCCCTTCTGAGGCGTTGTCCGGTCGAGGTCTTACGGCGTGGTTTTTTTGCTTTTCACCTGAGCGGAGTCGATCGCCTTCCGCAGCTCCTCGAGTGGCTGCGCGCCGGTGAGAATCTTGTCGCCGATCATGAAGCTTGGTGTCGCGGCAGCGCCTGCTCTGGACGCGCGGTCGTGATCCGCCTCGATGAGCGGTTTCATCATTCCCGATTTTACACAGCCCCGCCAGCGCTTCATGTCCAATCCGTTGGCCTGGGCGAGCGAGTCGAAGACAGGCGCCGGCGAGCTCAAGGTCTCCCAATGATTCTGAGTCGCGAAGAGGCCGTCGTGCATCGGCCAGAACTTGTCCTGTGCGCCGGCGCACATCGCGGACTCGGCGGCCGGCCAGGCGTGGACGTGGCTGGCGAGCGGGAAGTTCACGTAGGCGAGGCGAACCTTGCCGGTCTTCACGTACTGGTCACGAAAAGTGGCGTACGTCTGATCGTGCCACTCCTTGCAGTATGGGCACTGAAAGTCGCTGACTTCAATGACCCAGACTGGTGCGCTGGCGCTTCCCTGAATCCGGGCGAGGTCAGCGCGCGTAATGTTAGAATCCAGTGGCGCGGGTTTGGCCGGGACCGCAGCGGTCTCGGCTTTCGTCACGGTCGTGGTTTCAGCGCCACGTGTGCTGTTGCCGGCGGGGGCGCACGCCAGAAAGAGCGCCAGCCCGCCGGCGGCACTGATGTGGTTGACTTGGGTGGGAATCATCTGCTAAATAGACCTCCTGCCAAACCATGAAATCAAGGGAGAGTAGATACTTACTTCTGTTCTGATCGGTTTTCCTTCGACGGCGACTTTTTTCGCCGTTCTGCGAACAGCCTGGCTCTTCCTCCTTCCGCAAGGCATCCAGATCCCGCCACCAACCGGGCTGGTGAACGATTTCGCGCACGTACTTCAGCCCGACGCGATTCAGCGAATGGAGCACATCGCGGAGGATGTGCGCACAAAATCGCGGGGCGAGATGACGATCGTCACGCTTCCCGACATAGGCACGCGCGACGTTCAGGAAGTCGCGCTACAGATAGGAACCCAGTGGAAGGTCGGTAAGGCCGGGAATCTCGCGGATCCGACGCGGAACGCCGGCGCGGTGATTCTTGTCGTTCCAAAGGAGACGAGCAGCGACGGGCGCGGACATTGTTTCATCGCCACGGGTCGCGGCGCGGAGGGGTTCATCACGGATTCGGACGCGGGCGACATGTGCCGCGAGGCGACCCCGGCCTTCATGCAGAAGGACTACAGCACGGGAATCGAGCTCATAACTCTGCGAACCGCGGAGCGATTCGCGAAGGAGTTCAACTTCCAGCTGGACACGTCGCTCGCTCCGCCGGTGGTGGCGAGGAGCTACGACTACCCAAGCGGTAACGGGGGCGCAGGGATTCCTCCGTGGGTGTTTCTCCTCATCTTCTTTTTGGTACTCAGCTTTCTGAGCCGGTTGAGCCGGCGGGGCAGCGGGAGGGGATGCGGTCCCGGGTGCATTCCAATCATCATCCCGACAGGCGGGTTCGGCGGTGGCCGTGGCGGTTGGGGCGGGGGTGGCGGCGGCTTTGGGGGGTTCGGCGGCGGCGGTGGTGGTGGTTTCGGCGGCTTTGGTGGTGGTGGCGGCTTTGGTGGCGGCGGTGGCGGCTCGAGCTGGTAGAGAAGACCGGGATCGTCGAATGACGAAACAGGCACTGTCGCGCACCCGTTAGTAAGGACTCGGACTATGATGAAACTCGAGGAACTGGTCAGTCAACTTCAGCTCGCATACGGCGACGGGCTTCGATCGGTGGTGCTGTTCGGCTCCGCGGTGGCGGGCGAGCACAATCCGAAGAATTCCGACTACAACGTGCTCGTGATCGTGGACTCGCTGCCGCTCGCGCGTCTTCGCGCGGTCGCCGCGGTCTCGAAGGCATGGGCCGAGGATGGAAATCCGCCGCCGATGACGTTCACCGCCAGCGAATGGAAGTCGTCGGCCGACATTTTCCCTATGGAGTACGCGGACATCCTGGAGCGCCATCGAGTGCTGTTCGGAGATCCGCCGTTCGATGGGATTCGCGTCTCGCCGTCCGACCTGCGGCTCCAGGTGGAGCAGCAGACGATGGGAAAGCTGCTGCAGCTGCGTCAGGCGACGATGGGCGCTGGAGGCGACAGCAAACTCCAGCTCGAGGTTCTTGAAAAGAGCCTGAGTACGCTGATGGTGATCTTCCGCGGCGTATCGCGGCTCGTGGGGCAGGCGCCATCGCAGGACTACGAGGAGCTGACGCGCTCGCTGGCGCAGCGCGCCGGATTCTCTCCGGAGCCGTTCGTGAAGGTGATTCGACACGTGCGTGGAACGGAGAAGACCTCGCGCGAGAGCGCTGCCGGGATCCTGGAGGGATATCTGGCGGCGATGGAGCGGCTGGTGGCATATCTCAACGAGTTCAGAGGGTAAATTGCTGTGGGCTTTGGCCGCACAGAGTGTCGTCAATCTCCACTTAAAGGATGGATCAAAATGAGGCAACGCACTGGGCTATGGATTTCGCCACTGATCTTGGCTTTGGCAGGATGCGGATACAATCAGATTCAGCAGCTCGATGAGACCGCCTCGCAGGCGAAGCAGCAGATCTCGGTGCAGCTGCAGCGCCGGGCGGACCTGGTGCCAAATCTCGTCAACACCGTGAAGGGCTACGCTCAGCACGAGGAAGCTGTGTTCACGCAGGTCGCTACGGCACGCGCAGGACTGGCCGGCGCGATCCAGACTGGCGATCCCCAGCAGATGGCGACCGCCAACGGACAGCTCACCGGTGCGCTGGGCAGATTGCTGGCGATCTCTGAGGCGTATCCCCAGCTCAAGGCAGACAAGGGGTTTCTGAATCTTCAGGACGAGCTGACGGGGACCGAGAATCGGATTGCGACCTCGCGCAACAACTATAACGAGGCCGTCAGGGCATATAACGCGTACATTCGGACCTTCCCGCAGGCGATAACGGCGAAGGTGACGGGCGCAAAGGCGCGGACTTACTTTGAAGCGGCGGCGGGAACTGAAGCGCCTCCCACAGTGGATTTCGGGACGAGACCGACGCCGACAGCGCCGGCAGCTCCCAAGAAACCGTAACAGGGCAAGGTTAGGACAAGAAACGCCGGCGAATAGCCGGCGTTTTCTTTTCCGCGCGGAGAACTTTCTGTTCCGCGTGGAGAACTTCACTAATGTAGAACCGTGGATGCCGCGATCGAGCGTCCGCTATTGACACGTCGTCCTGACCGCTCTAAATAGGGGCCACCAGAACATCGCAGAGTCCCTTCTACTCTGCCGGGCTTGCAGCGCCTGTGCCGCAAGCCTCACCCATCCA
>DASWBC010000276.1:0-3637 GCA_036390815.1 Gemmatimonadaceae bacterium | reverse complement strand
GCGAAGAACGCGGCGACGGCGAGCAGGGTCATCACCGCGTACGGAACGAGGTTTCCCGGCCGGCGCCGGTGCAGCACCACGACGGCCGCCGAGTAGAGGCCCAGCACCCAGGCCCAAAAGAGAATCGAGCCTTCGAGCGCGCCCCAAAGTGAAATGATCGTGAAGAGGAGAGGTGTCGAGCGGCTGCCCACCTGCGCCACGTACGACACCGAGAAATCATGCGTGACGAGTGCCACGACCATCGACACCGCCGCGATGCTCACCAGCAGGAAGTTCGCGTACACCGCGCCGTAAACCAGCTCGAGCCAGTCGCGCCGGTTGGTACGGATCGCTACGGGAGTGAGGATCGCTCCGAATGCCACCGCCGCCAGCGATACCAGCAGCGCATTGTGCGCGAGCAGACCGATCACTTGGTCGACTGCTGAATGAGCGTCTTGTACTTCTCGTGCGCTTCCTCGCCGGGTTTGGGCGCGCGATACTCGTTCGAGTGCTTCACCATCAGGCCGGTCGCCTCGAACACTTCGCCCGCGCCGACGCGTCCTTCGACGACGACGCCCATGCCGTCGCGGAACATCTGTGGCGGAGCGCCGGTCGAGTGCACCTGCATCTCACGCGCGCCGTCGGTAACTGTAAAGCGCAGATCGAGCGTCTGCGCGTCCCATTTCACCGAGCCAGGTTTCACCTGGCCGCCAAGCCGTACCGGCACGCCGACGCCATTGGTGCCCTTTGCCAGCAGCTCCTTAGGCGTCAGGAAGAACACGACGTTTTTCTCCAGACCGCCAAACAGCAGCCACCCGAATACGGCGACGATGACGACGGCTCCTCCAATTATCCATCCGCGTTTCATTGGCTCTTCTCCCCGCTGTGCTGTTGCGCCATCCGCTCATAGTCGGCGCGGGCTCGTCCGCCTTTCCGGACAAGCCGCAGCAAATATCCGAGCAGGACGATCCACGTCACGGTGTACGCCGCGATTATGAACTTAATGTTCGACGCATCCATTGTTACCGGCCTCCCATTGCCGCCGCTTCGGCCATGTGCTCGACGGCTCGCTCCAGACGGGCGATCTCGTAGCGCCTGCGGATGAAATAAATCAACACGAGCAGCATGGCGATCGCATTGATGCGCAGGCCCAGAGTGTAAGCCGGATCGAGAGTCTCCGGGCTCGACGGCGGCTGATGAAGTGTGCGCCACCACTTCACCGACATGTAAACGATCGGCACGTTGAGGGCGCCGATCGCCCCGACCGCCGCGCTCCATCGCGCCTTCTGCTGCGCGTCTTCAGTGAACGCGCGCAATGCAAGATAACCGACGAAAATCAGGAACAGCACTAGCGTCGATGTCAGTCGTGCGTCCCATACCCACCATACGCCCCAGGCCGGGCGTCCCCAGATCATTCCCAGCATCAGCGTGAGTCCGTTGAACGTCGCACCCACCTCGGCCGCCGACGCGGCGATCAGGTCGTCGTTCTCCCGCCGTCGCCACAGGTAGCGCACGCTGAAGACGAGCACGACGAAGAACGAGATGAAAGTCATCCAGGCCGCCGGAACGTGCACGTACATGATCTTCTGCAAATGCCCCATGTCGGCGTCGGCCGGCGAGGTCAGGATTGCATAGGCCTGGGCGGCGATCACGGCAGCGAAGCTGACGAATGCCAGCCAGTTACTCGTGCGGGGCGGTCGCGCGGCTTGTGTGTCGCGCAAATGGTCGGTGGAAGAAGTCAATTTGCCTTCACGCTTTCTCGGTTGGTGAGTCAGTTCGCGCTCACGCTTCAATGACATGTTCGAACGCAATGAAAGTAGCTGTCAGGAATACTAGGTCGTATGCCACGAGTAGTCGAATCCAGGCACCCGCTTCGTGCATCACGTCCGCGCCCAACAGCGCCTTTGATGCCGTGGTCGCCGCGAGCAGGACCGGCACCAGCATCGGAAAGAGTAACAGCGGGAGCAGGACTTCGCGTGCCCGGCTGCGACTTGCCATCGACGCGTAGAATGTACCCAACACTACAAGGCCCACGACGCCAAGCGCCAGCACGCCGACCAACGACGGCCAGTCAGCCGGGATCGGAACGCCGAACAACACGACTCCCACGGCCACGACGATTGCCACCATCAGCGTCAGGAATATCAGGTTGCCGAGCAGCTTTCCGGCAAAGATCGTCCAGCGCGGCCCGGGATACTGCAGCAGCGGTTCGAGAGCACCACTCTCGAGCTCCACCTGGAAGGACCGGTTGAACGCGAGCACCCCCGAGAACAGCGTGGCGAGCCATACCGCTCCGACCGACGCATTGCGCAGAGCTTCTGCGTCGGGTCCGAGAGCCAGGCCGAGAAGAATGAGGATCGTAACGCCGAGCGACGCCACGCTGTTGAACCCCGCCTTTGCGCGGAGCTCGGTGGTGACATCCTTTCTCGCGATGGCGCGCACTCGCCGCCAATCATCGCGCCACGCCATCAGCGCGTCCCCTCGATGCGCCCTTCGACGAGCGTGAGTGTACGATCAAGCATGGTTTTGGCGGGGGCGAGCTCGTGCAGCGCGACGAGCGCCGCACCGCCGGACCGTACAAGGCCGGCGATTACGGAGTTCATGAGCTCTACACCATCAGCGTCGAGATTGCTGTACGGCTCGTCCAGCAGAAGAACCCGGGGATTTCGCAGGATGAGCCGGGCGAGCGCCAGCCGGCGCTGCATCCCGGCAGAGAATCCGCGCACCCGGTCACCCGCGACATGCGTCAGGCCAACGCGTTCGAGGCTGCTCTCTGCCGCCTCGTATGGCAATCCCAGCATGTCCGCGGCGAACCGCAGGTTCTCCCGTGCGGTAAGGTCGTCGTAAAGGCCGGGGGTATGCGCCAGGTATCCGACTTGATCGCGTACGCCGGTGGCGTCGCGCACGATGTCGAGCCCGTTGACGTAGCCGGAGCCGGAATTTGGATTGAGCAGTGTCCCGAGGATCCGCAGCACCGTGCTCTTCCCGCTGCCGTTCGGTCCCAGCAGCGCCACGAATTCACCCCGGCGCACCTCGAGCGAAACTCCGCGCAGCACCCATCGCGCGCCGAATCGCTTGCCAAGACCGATGACATTGATCGCACAATCGGACTGGCCGTTGGACATCAAATGAAAGCGTGGGCGGAGGTGACGTGCAGTCCGGAGCGAGATCGGAATAACCGAATATAAGGCGCGATCGCGCGCTCAGCGTCCGCCCGGCCCCGGCGCCGATGATGGTTCCGCTCCGCCCGCCAAGTCGCGCGAGCGTCGCCTTGCTGATGTAGCCGCCCTACAACGCCGGACGGGCGACTCTCCGCAGATGCGGCCGGTAGCTTATCGAGATCGTGATGAACCGCGCGTTGTAATCGTTCAGATTGTTCCCCAGGAAAATCGCGTTCCCTGTCGACGGTTGGAGTCCGAGCGTCCTGAAATCGTTCTGTGCCCACCTCTCGGTTTGGTACCGGAGCGTCGCTCCCCATTCAGGTGTCACGAAATATGTCGCGAAGAGCATCATCGGTTGAAACTTCTGCGTCACCTCCGGAAGGTCCGACGCAGTGGCGTTGAAATTCTGCGTCGCGGTTCCGCCGGTGGGAGTGAGCGGGTTGAAAGTCGCCATTCGGAACTTTGCCCGCGAGGCGTCCACGCGCCCCCCCGCCTCG
>DASWBC010000275.1:0-3031 GCA_036390815.1 Gemmatimonadaceae bacterium | reverse complement strand
CTTCTACCAAGAGCAGCGAGGCACCGGCAGTCTTTGAGACTCGCGGCCTCACCAAGATCTACAAGATGGGTGAGATCGAAGTGCCCGCACTCCGCGGAATCGATCTCGATCTGTACTCCGGCGAGTTAGTCGTGCTCCTCGGCGCTTCCGGCTCGGGCAAATCTACCCTACTCAATATCCTCGGCGGCCTTGATGTCCCAACCGCGGGAACGGTCCGGTTTCTGGACCACGACCTCACGAGCGCCACGGATGCAGAGCTGACGCGGTACCGTCGTGAGCACGTAGGCTTCGTGTTCCAGTTCTACAACCTGATCCCAAGCCTCACGGCCATCGAGAATGTCGCGCTGGTGACCGACATTAGCGAACACCCGATGCGACCTGACGACGCGCTCGCCCTCGTCGGGCTTCAGGATCGCTCCAATCATTTCCCCGGTCAGATGTCCGGCGGCGAGCAGCAGCGGGTGGCAATCGCCCGCGCCATCGCCAAGCGGCCCGATGTTCTTCTCTGCGACGAGCCGACGGGCGCGCTGGACTATGAAACTGGCAAGCTCGTACTGAAGGCCATCGACCGCGTCAATCGCGAGCTCGGAACGACCACGGCAGTGATAACCCACAACGTCGCGATCGCGGCGATGGCCGACCGCGTCGTTCGAATGACCAGCGGCCGTATCAGCGACGACAAGCGAAATGAACGGCGTGTCTCCCCCGAGGAACTGAGCTGGTGAAAGCGCTCGATCGGAAGCTGTTGCGCGACCTGCGTCGCCTCAAAGGGCAGATCGCATCCATCGCCGCTGTCGTCGCGTGCGGGGTGGCATCGGTGATCGCGATGCGCAGCACCCTCGATTCGATAACCATATCGCGCGACACCTACTACGACAGGGCGCATTTCGCGGATGTTTTCACCGCGCTCAAGCGGGCGCCCGAATCCATGGCTGCTCGCATTGCCAACACTCCCGGCATTGCGGTGGTCGAGACGCGAGTGGTCGGCGACGCCATGCTCAGAGTTCGCGGCCTGACGGAATCGGCAACCGGTCACTTTTTGTCCGTACCACGCCGCGGTCAACC
Source organism: Gemmatimonadaceae bacterium (assembly GCA_036390815.1). Taxonomy (GTDB): domain Bacteria; phylum Gemmatimonadota; class Gemmatimonadetes; order Gemmatimonadales; family Gemmatimonadaceae; genus UBA4720. The sequence goes on along the minus strand of DASWBC010000275.1, from coordinate 1,966 downwards.
GGTGTTGAATACGCTTCACATTCGCCGTGGCCGCTACCTGTTGCCGAGCGCGGACGACGAAGTACTCGTCAACGAGCACTTCTTCGACGCGAACAAGCTGCAGATCGGCGACAGCATTTCCGCGGTAATCAACGGTCGCTGGCGGGAGCTGCGCATAGTCGGTGTTGCACTGTCACCGGAATTCGTGCACGCCGCGGTCCCCGGCAACACCATGTTCAACGACAGCAGGCACCTCGGCGTCCTCTGGATGAATCGCGACGCGCTGGCGCCCCTCTTCGATATGGAGGGAGCGTTCAACGACGTGAGTGTGCTACTGGCGCCGGGCGGACGCGAGGAAGAAGCGATCGCCGCACTCGACAGAATTCTGGCGCCGTACGGCGGCGGACACGCTTACGGGCGCAAGGATCAGCCTTCCAACAAGGTCGTGGCCGGTGAGATCGAGCAGCTGCGGGTGTTCGGTACGGCGATGCCGATAATCTTCCTGACGGTTGCTGCCTTCCTCCTCAATATCGTTCTCTCCCGACTGATTGCCACGCAGCGCGAGGAGATCGCCGTGCTCAAGGCGTTCGGTTACACAAACAGACGCATAGCCGTTCATTTCCTGGGATATTCGCTGGCAGTCGTCGTGATCGGCGCGGTTGTCGGTACGGCGCTGGGGATCTGGGTCGGGCGCGCATATACGGCGCTCTATTACAGGTTCTTTCGCCTGCCGGATTTTACACATCATACCAGCGCCGCCCTCGTTGCGACCGCCATTCTGATAAGCGCGCTGGCCGCGATGGTGGGCGCTCTCGCCGGGGTCAGAAGCGCCATTCGGTTGCCACCTGCCGAGGGAATGCGGCCACCATCGCCGGCCGTGTTCAAACCGCTGTGGTTGGAGAGACTTGGCCTGGGCGGTCTCCTGTCGCCGGCAATGCGAATGATTGTCCGCAATCTCGAGCGACGGCCAGTGCGAACCGCTTCATCGATCATCGGGGTCGCCTTCGCCGCAGCCATTCTCGTGGTGGGCGTGTTCGCCTTCGATTCCGTGAAATACATGGCGGACCTCCAGTTCAGGACCGTCGATCGGGAGGATCTAACCGTCGCTTTCACGGCGCCGAGACCTGCTCACGTCGGTCACGAGCTGAGCTCCATACGTGGCATCTCGCGCGTCGAGCTTTTTAGAGCGACCCCGGTGCGCATCCGATCCGGTCATCACATCCGACAAATCGGCATCCTCGGCCTCGAGCGAGCTTCTCAGCTCAGGCGTCTCGTCGACGCCGAGCGTCGCGTCTACCAGATGCCGGAAAATGGGCTCGTGCTGACAGCGGCTCTCGCCGGAATACTGAATGTGGCTCCCGGTGATACCGTAGCGATCGAGCTGCTCGAGCGCGGCGGCGCAGTCCGTCGCGTACCGATCGTCTCGGTGCTCGACGAGCTGGTCGGACTCGGCGGGTACATGGAAATCGGTGCGCTCAATCGATTGCTGGGCGAAGGCGGTGTAGCGAGTGGCGCGTACGTCAGCATGGACGCTAGCTCTGAACGACAGGTGGTGTCGGCCCTCGCGGAACTGCCCGGAGTCGCGGGCACCACCACGAGAGCGGCGATGCTGCGCAGCTTCGACGAGCAGATCGCCTCGAGCATGAGGCTGACAGTGACAATCGTCGTGACGCTCGCCTGCGTCGTTGCGGTCGGAGTCATATACAACGGCGTACGCATAAGCCTGAGCGAGCGCGCCCGGGACCTGGCGAGCCTTCGTGTGCTCGGGTTCACCCGGCGGGAAGTCGCGGGTCTCCTCTTCGGCGAACAAGGCGCCATCGACCTGGTCGGGACTCCCCTCGGACTACTGCTCGGCTTTGGGCTGGCGTTCTGGATCGTTAGTGGCTTTGCGTCGGAATCATACCGCTTTCCAGTTGTGATAAGCCCCCAAACCTACCTCCTCTCGGCGGGGGTGATTCTTACCGCGGCCATTGGCGTCGCTCTCGCG
>DASWBC010000274.1:0-3152 GCA_036390815.1 Gemmatimonadaceae bacterium | reverse complement strand
GGGCGGTCATGGTCAATCCGTTCATCCGGATTAAAGGTTATAGCAAACGCCCCGGTAAGTCAAGCGCCCTGTTAGCCCAGCCGTGAGGCCCTATCTTCCCCGAATGATTTCGAGGCCTTTGCGGATCGGCTTGGTGTTTCTGGCCACCGCCTGCGCGTACCACCAGCGAGGCGACCGGCTTTATCTGGATTGCAACCAGATCGGCTATTGCACCGATCAGTTCGGGCATGTCTACGCGCCGACGGTTGCTTCGGAGTCGGACTGGCCCACTTACGGCCGCACTCCCTACGGCGACCGGCACTCGCCACTCAGCCAGATCGATACGGGCAACGTCTCCAGGCTCGAGGTCGCCTGGCGCTTCCATACGGGCGAAGGCGCACCCGAATTCAAGACGCGCTCGCCGACCGCACTCGAAGTAACACCGCTGGTGTTTCGCGGTACCATGTACCTGAGCACTCCGCTCGGCAGAGTGTTCGCACTCGATCCAGTCACCGGCGTTCAGCGCTGGGTCTTTGAGCCACAGATTGATCGCACCATCCAGTTCGGCGATTTCGCCAATCGCGGCGTAGCGATCTGGCTCGATGACGCCGCCGCCGCGGGCTCGCGCTGCTCCCTCCGGATCTTTGTCGCGACAATCGACACGCGGCTCATCGCATTGGACGCGGCCAGCGGCGCGCTGTGCACAGATTTCGGCGATGGGGGAACGGTGAGGCTGCGCGACGGGTTGAGAAATCCGCCGTCATTCGCATCGGAGTACGAGGAAACTTCTCCGCCGACCGTCGTTGATGGTGTAGTAGTAGTCGGGTCAGCGGTCGCCGACAACAACCGGATCGATGCGGCGAGCGGAGAAGTCCGCGGATACGATGCGCGGACGGGCGCTCTACGTTGGACATTTGACCCCGTTCCGCAGAACGCGGCGGACCCAGCGTACGCGACGTGGATCGGTCCCAACGCCCACCGCAGCGGCGCCGCTAACTCGTGGACGGTCTTTGCGGCGGACCCTGTTCGCAAAACTGTTTTCATCGCGACGAGCTCGCCAAGCGTCGACTATTTCGGCGGCGAGCGAAAGGGGCGGAATGAATACGGGAACACCGTCGTCGCAATTCAGGCCGGCACCGGCAAAGTGCTGTGGCACTTTCAGACGGTCCGACATGATCTCTGGGACTACGACAACGCATCACCGCCTGCTCTTGTCACGATCAACGTCGGCGGCCGACCAGTTCCCGTAGTTCTTCAAGGCACCAAGACCGGCCAGCTCTTCGTGCTCGATCGGGAAACAGGGAAGCCAGTTTTTCCCGTGACAGAGGGCGCGGTGCCTTCGAGCGATGTCCCAGGTGAAGACGCATGGCCGACGCAGATCCTCAGCTCCGGACTTCCGCCGCTGAGCCCACAAACGCTGACGCGCGATCAGGTCTGGGGCGCTACAACGGAAGATCGCGATGCGTGTCGGAGGCGCTTCGACGAGCTTCGCCACGACGGCACCTTCACGCCGCCGAGTACGCGCGGCTCGCTCATCATTCCGTCTAACGTGGGTGGCGCACATTGGGGCGGCGTCGCGTTCGATCCCGCCAACGACGTCGTCGTGGTACCCACGAACCGAATCGCGGCGGTCATTACACTCATTCCGCGCGCAGCGTTCGAGGCAAATCGCGGGCATGAGTCGGTCGGCGAGCGGATCGGAACCGAGTACGCGATGATGCACGGCACTCCCTTCGTGCTCAAGCGTGAGCTGTACCTTGGACCATCGAATGCGCCTTGCACCCCGCCACCTTTCGGAGCACTCGTCGCTGTCAGCCTTCGTACGCGCCAGATAGTGTGGAGCGTCCCCCTGGGAACGTCCGAGGGACTCGACAAAATCGGCATTCAAGTGCCGCCGGACATTCCGGGGACGATCAATCTCGGCGGCCCGATCACTACCGCCGGCGGATTGGTATTCATTGGCGCTGCGCTCGACCGCTATTTCCGGGCGTTCGACCTAAAAAACGGTCGCGAGCTTTGGAAGGCGCCTCTGCCCGCCGGTGGCAAGGCGACTCCGATGACATATCTCGGATCGGACGGCCGGCAGTACGTGGTCATCGCAGCCGGCGGCGACGGCAAAGCCTGGGGCTGGAGCGATGAGGTGGTCGCGTTTGCCCTTCCCCGGCCCGCGCACTGATATCTTCAGGTGGTCCTGATCGCGCCGAGCTGAATTGAATCTGCTCAACGCGCAAAACCAACATCCCCTCGTTCATGACGTTTGAAAAGAGTATCCGCCGCCTCGATGAGATCATGGCCGCCCTCGAAGGAGAGCAGGTCGGCCTCGACGCGTCGCTCAAGTTGTTCGAGGAGGGCATCGATTTGCTTCGGGCAGCCTCGACCGAGCTCGACAAGGCGGAGACGAAAGTCCAAATGCTCCTCGAGAAATCGGACGGCGGCTTCGAGTTACGGGAGATGGATCTCTAGAGCAGTGCCGCATCGCTTCGAGGTCGATCGGAAGACAATCGAGCGGCGGCTCGATGAGATCTGCGCCGACTATCTCTCTGATCTGCCCGTCACGGTCGCCGACGCAATCCGGTACGGACTCAAGAGTCCCGGGAAGCGACTGCGTCCCCTTCTGCTTCTCTTTGCGTACCGCGCTGCAGGGGGCAGGGAGGACGCGAGCCTCCTCGCCTGCGCGCCCGAAGTGATTCACTCTTACTCGCTGATGCACGACGATTTGCCGTGCATGGACGACGACGACATGCGCCGCGGACGGCCTACGGTGCACAAAGTTCACGGCTCGAGAACCGCGATACTGGGTGGCGTCGCGATGATTCCGCTGGCGGTCAGGGTCGTGCGCGACTCTGCGCAATCGATGCGATTGCCACAGCAAGCCCGGGGGAAGCTTCTCGAAACCCTGCTCGACGCCGGCGGAGCGCGGGGAATGATTGGAGGACAGCTTCGCGATCTGGCCGGGGAAGGATTGTCTTTGTCGCTGGAGGAGCGGGAGGGAATTCACTCAGCCAAGACCGGGGCGTTGATTGTGGCTTCTGTCAGGATGGGTGGTCTCGCAGCGGGCGCCGGTGAAATACAGATTGCCGCGCTTGAGCGTTATGGCCGCTCCGTCGGACTCGCGTTCCAGATAATGGATGATGTCCTCGATGTGACGTCGACTACGAGCGCCCTCGGCAAGA
>DASWBC010000273.1:0-1967 GCA_036390815.1 Gemmatimonadaceae bacterium | reverse complement strand
TCGCTGTGCGTCTTTGAACGCGTATCTCCGTCTTAGAGTGAGACATAACACTTTAGAGTACTTCTCGCGGAAATCGACATGCCACCTCCGGTGCCCTGCATCTAATCAACGCCGGCTCATCGAGCATCCGGTTCGCGGTGTATGAGGCCCGACGAATGTTCCGTCGGCGGCTCGATGGGAAGATCGATCGCATCGGTTTGAGCCGCACTCACTGGTCGCGCGCCAGCTGGGCGCTGCGACGGTCGCGATCCGGCAATGCTGACGGCCGTGAGAATCACCGAGGCCGCGCGCTGAATCCTGTCCAACGACATCGCGAGCGCGGCACTGTCGCCGTTATATGGGTGCAAGTAATCGACCGCGGCCTGTGCGACCTCGAGTCCGACCGCTTCGCCGACGACGAAGGCCACGGCTTCCGCCTCGAGCTCACGCGTGTCACGAGACGCCGGGCGGTCGTCAACTGGATCAGCGCTTGACCAACTCCGATTGAAGCTCCGCCAACGAACGCCGAAAGACCTTCACGCGCAGGCGTTCGGAGTCAACGGCTAAGCATGACGATTCATTATGTTCAGCGAGATCCCGTTAATCCGGACTATTGTCAACCTAGGAGGGCAAGATCCAATGAACTGTGCCCGGTCATTTCATCTGGCCGCCGTCGGAGCGGTCGTGCTGACGAGCGGACTCGCGTGCAGCACCAAGACGAAAGAACAGGTCGAACGATCCAGCGTTACCATGGCGCCGGCAACCGCAACCGAGTTCACCAAGCGCGTCGAAGCATATGCAAACCGTTCCAAGACGCTGGCGGCCACCTTGCCGAAGCTTCCGAAGGACGCCACGCCGCAGGAGATTGATCGGGATCAGCGGGCCTTCGAAAGACTCGTCGTGCAGGATCGGCCCGATGCAAAACCGGGCGACATCTTCATACCGGAAATGCAGACGTACGTGCGGACACTGCTCGTCGACGTCTTCGCGGGTCCACTGGGAGCCTCGGAGAGGAAGGCCGTGCACGATGAACCGCATCCCGTGGCGCCCGTCATCAACAAGCGCTACCCCGATGAAGTACCGCTCTCGACGATGCCGCCGAAACTACTGGCGAATTTGCCGACACTTCCCGACCAGCTCGAGTACCGCTTTGTCCACAATGACCTGATTCTGATGGACGTCCATGCCCACGTCATCCTGGACTTCATCGCGGATGCCATGGCGCCGGCCCGCACATCAGCATCACGGCCCTAATCCACGGAAACCCGAATGCGCACACGCCGATTCGTCGTCACAGTCACGCTGCTCCTGTCGGGGATCCCGATCGGCCCGGGGATCACTGCCAGGTCGTCCCGAACGCCGGTTCCCATCCCGCAACAAGGCGTTGCCGCGCAGGCGCCCGTTGTGCTCCCGAACAAGGCGGGATCGTTGAAGTTCATGATCTTCGGCGATTTCGGCGACGCGAGCCCTGAACAGCTTGCGACGGCGACACAAATGGCCAAGACACGCGCTACGTTTCCGTTCGAAATCGCCGTCACAACCGGCGACAATCTCCTGGGGTCAGAACGCCCGCAGGACTTTGTGAACAAGTTCGAGACTCCCTACAAGCCGCTGCTCGACGCAGGCGTCACGTTCTATGCGACGCTCGGCAATCACGACGCCCGGGAACAGCGCAACTACAAGCTGTTCAACATGAACGGCAAGCTGTATTACTCCTTCAAAGCGCCAAAAGAGAACGTCCGGTTCTTCATGCTGGAGAGTACCTACATGTCCCCGGAGCAGGTGAAGTGGATCGAAAACGAGCTCAAGATCTCTAGCGAAGCTTGGAAGATCGTCGTATTCCATCATCCGCTTTATTCGTCAGGCGCGACGCACGGTTCCTCCCTGTCATTGCGGGCAACCCTCGAGCCGATGTTCGTGAAGTACGGCGTGAGCGTGGTCCTGAGCGGGCACGACCATATCTATGAGCGCGTCAAACCCCAGCAGGG
>DASWBC010000272.1:0-7706 GCA_036390815.1 Gemmatimonadaceae bacterium | reverse complement strand
GGTCTCGATCGCGACTACTTTTTGAGCGTCTGCCGTTGCCTGTGGAGCGCTCTCTCCCAGCAGCTGGAACATGCGCGCGACGTGGTCGGCGTAATTGGCGCGGATATCCACGTAGCGTTTGTCGGTGTTCAGATAGTAATCGCGATCCGGCAGCGACAGTCCTCCCTGACTTACTCCCGCGATGACGGAAGTGCTGTTCTTGAGGTCCTGTTGCGCGCCAAACCCAAAGAGAAGCGACACGCCGCGCGAGTGCAGACGCGCAATCTCCGCTTCGAGCTGTGCGCGATTCCCGATTGCATCGACGCGATCGAGCTCCGCCTTGATTGGCTGCGCGCCGGCGCGTTCCGCTCCAACCGAGTCCATGCACGAGGAGTAGTAGACGCCAAGCTTCCGAATATCTTCGCTTGCCTGGGCGTTGCCGTTCGCCGCGGCACCCCGGAGAATGATCAGCAGGTTGCTCTGGTTGTTCTCCTGAAGCTGATCGAAGCTGCCCCACCGCGAATACGCGGCTGGAACCGGGTTTCGGTTTACCCAGCCTCCGTTGGCGAACTGGTAGAAATCAGTGCAAGCCGAGACCGAACGATCGAGGTTGGCAGGATCGAGCGGCGTAGATTGTATCGGGACGGCGCCCTGTCCGGCCGCGGATGTTGCGAGCCCAAGCGTGAGTGCGAGCGCGGGTAAAGCTAGACGCATGGATACTCCTAAAAAGAAGAGGATTGACGACCTACCATAACTGCCGTGCACGCGGTAAGTCCAGAGGACGTTACTTGCGTCCGGTCACCGAACGCGTTGAACGCCGCGAACGTTTGGTGCGGGGCTTCATGATGCTCCCGCGACAGTTCTCCGCCCCGCATTTGCAGAAGTAGAACTTTTCGAGCTTTGTGTCGTTCCGGCCGGTTCGCTCATATTGGTAGTCGTACGCGAGCTCCGTCCCGGGATAGATCCCGCGAAGCGCGTGGATGAATATCTTCTTGCCGGTGATTATCGCCTCGCAGTTCGGGTCGCACGAATGGTTGATGTAGCTCGCGTCTCCCCCGCCCGTGGCGATCGCGCCGTCGATCACCGTTTTCTTGTCCAGCGTGAACAGGAAGGTGTGGTGCCTCTTCATCCTGGTGTCGTCGTAACGGCGGTCTGCCTCGCGGTTGCTGATTCGCTGGCCCGTGTACTCGACGATCCGCGTTCCCGCCCGGATGTAGCGCGCCGCGAACACTCCGCGCCCGTGAATCGGCGAATCTCGAACTACATAGAGGGGCTCGCGCCCGTTACGCGACATCGACATCGGCGGTTGCGTGCTAGCGCCGCGGAGGTGCGACGATGAGCCCGGAGCACTCCCCAAGACCGATCCGTGCAGAGCCCTCGCGCTGGAAATAAGCGCGCAAGATGATCTCGTCGCCATCGTGGAGAAACTTCCGCTCCTCGCCCGTTGGCAGCGCGACCGGATTGGCGCCGCGCCGCGTCAGCTCCAGCATACAGCCCTGTGAGCCCGCGTCGGGTCCCGACACGGTGCCGCTCGCCAGGAGATCGCCGGGCTGCAGGTTGCAGCCTCCGCTCGCATGGTGCGTGAGCATCTGCGCGGCGGTCCAATACATGTCGGCCAGCGAGGCCGAGCTGAGGCGCCAGGGACGCAGATGTCCCTCCCGCATCATCATCGATCTGATGTAGACCTCGATATTGAGATCGATGCCGCCCTCGTTCTTGTCCTTCTCGGACGAGAGGTACGGCAGCGGCTGTGGATCGGCCGGCGGCCGGAAAAAAGCGGGCACGCGATAAGGCTCCAGCGCCTCCCACGTTACCACCCATGGTGAGATCGTCGTCGCGAAGTTCTTCGACAGGAATGGGCCGAGCGGCTGGTACTCCCACGACTGGATGTCGCGCGCTGACCAGTCGTTGACGAGGCAGATCCCGAAGAGATGGTCCTCGGCTTCGCCGATCGGAACGGGCTCGCCGAGCTTGTTGCCCTTGCCTACGAAAAAGCCGATCTCTGCTTCGTAGTCGAGCATCTCCGTAGGTCCGAAAGTTGGAGTCTTGGCCCCGGACGCAACCGTCTGACCCTTGGGTCTCGTCACATCAGTGCCGCTGATTACGATCGATGACGCTCGTCCGTGATAGCCGATCGGGACGTACTTGTAGTTGGGAAGCAGCGGACTCTCGGGACGAAAGATCTTGCCGACATTCGTCGCGTGGTAGATCGAGGCGTAGAAGTCAGTGTAGTCGCCGATCTCAGCGGCGGGAAACATCACCGCTTCGGCCATCGGAACGAGAGCGCCTGGTGGCAGGGGGTTGATCACACTGTCGTCGCCGGGCGTGCCCGCCAACAGCTCGCTGAGCCGCGCGCGGAACTGAGAGAGAGATTCCTTCGGTGCCTGCATCAGCTCATTCAGGGTCGGCCTGTCGCACCACCGAGCCACATCGCGCGCCTTCCCGCTCCACAGATTCGCGCTGAGAGATTCTCCGATATCGACGATCTGGTCGCCGATCGCCACACCGACGCGCCGCTCCGATTCGCCTTTGCGCGAGAAAACGCCGAAAGGAAGATTCTGAATCGGGAAATCGCCATCGGGCAAGTTGGCGGATTCGACCCACGAGGTGAGCGCTGGATCGTGGGTCTGATTCATTGGTCGGTTGATCCCGCTCTACGGGTGAGGTGTGCGAGCTCTTCGACGGGTTCACGAAACGAGCACGAGCCAAACGAAATCGCGAATTCCGAACGCGCGGCCAGAATCTGCTCAGTGCCAATGCGCTTTCCGCGCCATTGAATCGCGTCATCGGCAAACTGGAATGCCGACGGGTCGGTCTCCTCGAGCGCGGCGACAGCCGTGGGCTCGCTCTCACCGCCATACAGCAGGGCCGCGGCGAGGAAGACGTTGAGGAACCCGTACATCATTCCTGATGGACCGCCCGGCTCATAGGTAAGACGGTAATCCCCGCGAATCGGATGATGAAGTCCGGCGGTGGCCTTGAACGGGACAGCCTCGCGCTGGCACGCGGCAATGAAGCGGATGACGGCGTCGGCCGGCGGAAACGCTTCTGGCGCTACACCGCCGGTGCGAACCTTCGCCCGGGCACCAAACCGCGCGATCGTCTTCACCAGCGGCGACACATCGCCGGTGATGGGAATCTCGAAATATGGCGTGAAAGCGGGGGGCAGATCTCGCCGCTGGTGCCCGATCTCGTCCACCGTGCTCGCCTTCAGCTCGGCCACGTCGATCACGGCGCGCCCGTCCCTCGATTCCGACGAATGGCGGCAATTGAATTTCTGCATCTCCTCACTCGCTGCCCGGACGTCTTCCGCCACCAACACGCTCAAGCGCCATGGAGCGGCACGCGAGGCGCGGGGCATGAGGTCGCCGCCCGCTTCTTCAAGCTCCTTCACGCGCGAGATAGGCACGATGAAACGGCCAAGTGCCGCCCTGTCCGGGCCTTGAAAGTACGAGGCGTAACTCTCGAGAGCTGGCCGCATGTCTTCGCTCGCGGGGGGAAACAGACCCGCGTAGTCCACCAGCCCCGCGAGGAGCGCGTCTACGGACCTCAATCCGCGGCTCGGGCGTTGGGATCGATCATCGCAGAGAAGTTAATCCCCAGCGCCAGCCCGGCGCGATATCAGCGGTCCTTCAGCCTACGGACGAACTTGAGTCCCGACCACGTGTCATCGACGGCGCACACCTTCACGTCGACGAGTCCGGACTCGAGCCCGAAGGTACGTACGACCCCTTCCGTGAGATCGGTCTCCACACCCGATGCTTTCTTGGGCCACGCGACCCAGAGCATTCCATTGGGCTCGAGCCTGTCCCGCAGACGCGCGAATCCCTTTTCCAGATCGGACCGCGCCTTGACGAACAGCATCGCGAAATCGAGAGATCCTCTCGACGCGATGCGCGTACCGTCAGGAAGCCCGCCCAATAGTTCGGCAAAATCCGGCGGCTCAGAGACGAATTGCAGACGCGTTCCCGGTTTTATTCCAAGCTTGTCCACCAGCGGAGTGCCCGAATATCCGAAGCTCCTGGCGCTCTGCCGCTTCATCGCCACCTAAGCGGGCAGCGACGCTCGACGCGCGCCGCCGCCGCGCCGCATGGAGACCTTTATACCTTTCGCGTAGAGCCGCGTATCAGCCTGAGGACGAAAAGAAGAACAACCGCGCCGATGAACGCGACGAAGATCGTGCCGCCCATGCCCCCCATGGGCGTCGAGATTCCGAGCGCACTGAACAGCCAGCCGCCGATGAAGGCGCCAACGATGCCGATGACGATGTCACCGATGATTCCGTACCCAGTGCCACCCATCACGAGAGATGCAAGAACTCCAGCGACGAGCCCAACCACGATCCAGGCCACTATGCCCATTGTGTCCGTCCTCGAAAGAGTTTTGAGCCTTACGGCGCCGCACGGGAAACGGTTCCACGTCAAGGAACGATAACGAAAAAGGAGCGCTCGGACGAGAGCGCTCCTTTTTCAGGTCAGGTTCGATCGCTGATGGGCCGCCATGGTGCCGACCAATCCGGCACCGTTGGCCCAAGCTTCCTATCGCACGTACTCGAAGGAATTGACATTACCGGTGCCGTCGGCTTCCGAATAATTGATGGCGAGCCGGTTGTTGAAATTGGTGTCCAGAGTTCCTGTCACGAACCGCGCGTTGGCATTGTTTTGCGCCGGCGCACTGAGCGTCAAATCCGTGCCGTTGAGCGTCCACGTTCCGCTGCTGATAAAATCATTGCGAAACGATGCCTGGCCCGTTGGCGTGATGAGAATGTTGTTCGTCTCCACAAATGCCCCGTTGCTGTTCAGAACAAGGGTCCCACCAGTCACGTCAAAAGTGGCGCCGTTGGGAAAATCGGGATCTCCGGCGGCGACCACAAAATGTGCGGGCATGCTCCTGCCCGCATAGACGGTGAGCTGGTAGGTGCCCGCGGCATCCGACATCGGATTGAAGATGCCGTTGTCGGTGCATGCGGCGAACAACAGTGGAATCGCCGCCGTGAGGCCAAGAAACAGCCTAGATTTTTTTGTGAGCATGTTGCCTCGCGCGTTACATGGTTTTAGGAAGGAGCCGCTGAACGCGCGCGGCCCAACGTTCCAATTGTATGCAATTCCCTAACGTAGTATCCACCAACGGCTGAGTTATGTTCCCCGTTCCGCCAAGGGTTAAGGTCTGTTGCATTGCGTCCGAAGAAGAGGCCGCGCTCGCGGTGCGAATGGGCGCGTCGGCTTTGGGTCTCGTGTCTCGAATGCCGAGCGGGCCCGGCCCCATTCCCGATTCCCGCATCCGTGATATTGCGGATACCGTGCCACCAGGCGTCGCGACCTTCCTTCTGACTTGCGAGACGACGGCTGAGCCGATCATCGCGCAACAACGATTTTGCCGCACCTCGACTTTGCAGCTCGTTGACCTGGTCCAGCCCGGCGTTCACGCGCAATTGCGCAATGCGCTACCCGGGATTTCCATCGTTCAGGTGATCCACGTCCGCGGCAACGATGGTGAAGGGGCGTTACGGGAATCCGTCGCTGTGTCCTCGTCAGTGGACGCCATTCTTCTCGATTCCGGGAATCCTTCGCTCTCGACCAAAGAGCTTGGTGGCACGGGGCGCGTTCATGATTGGGCCGTCAGCAGAAGGATTCGCGACGCCGTCGACGTTCCCGTTTTTCTTGCCGGCGGGCTCAATCCCGACAACGTTCAAAAAGCGATTGCCCAGGTTGTGCCCTTCGCGGTTGACGTCTGCAGCGGATTGCGCAGCGATGGCCGACTGGACGAAACGAAGCTTGCCGCATTTATGCGCGCCGTTCGCGGGAGCGCAGAAGCGCCCTGAGCACGAGGCGGATCGGAGCGCCGCCGCTGAATGCGCCCGCAATGGCGTAGAACGCACGCGGTGGGAAGCTCGCGCCTTCCACGATCGCGTATACCGGCTCCCACACCTCAGGATTGAACTTCGCCTTGAACGCATCGAGACCGCCAAAGTTGTAGAACCTCGCTCCGTATCTACGTACTGATCGAAGGACGAAACTGACCCACGATGGCTGGTGCAATGGCTCGAGCTCGGCGCGGTGAGAGAGCGGCGAAAGTCCCAGCGTGGCGTAAGTGGATCCAGAAGCGGCGACCGCGCGCATCGCGGTATCGAGGAGCAGCTCCGCCGTTCCGTTGGGAGCCCGGGATCCTCTCACAATCTGCTCGACGAGCCAGCCGTTTCGCGCAGGTACCGGTGACAGAACCGTAAACGCGACCACTTCGCGTCCGCCGCGCTCGGCGACGAACACGCGCCGATCGCGCAAGTCGCTCAGCGTTTCCGGCTCGATCAGGAAATGCAGCGGCGGCAAATGGCGCATCGCGAGCCACTGTGAAAGCACCAGCCGAAGCGCGGGATGATTCTCCGCTTTCGAGGGTCGCCATTCAGTAACCGTTACACTTTTGTTGCGAGCCCGGTTGAATTGGGCGCGTAGCGATCCGCGCTTTGCCACCGCGGCAGGCCAGTTGTGCGGGTCCCACGCGGGCTGCGCACCGAGCAGCACGCGTGACCACGACGGGTCACTGCCATAGCTGGTATCGAGCCGTTCTCCGGCGCCGAAGTAGCAGACGCGCTCTCCACGTCCGTGCGCGGCGGCGACAAATTCCGCCGCGACTGCATCGAGTCGATCCGGCGCGCACGCCGGCGCCCCTGCCACCACCAGCATCCCGCGGTGTCGGACGAATCCGACGACGCCATCTTCCGCGCTCGAGAACCAAAGCTCGATGCCCGGATTCAGAATCTGATACGCGGTCGAGTTCCACCCGAATCTCAAGACGAGATCGCGCGCCCGTTCACGCGGAAAGCCGACTGTGGAATCTGGCAACTGAGTGATGCGGTAATAAGAATGTAAACTTGGCAAAGGAACACTCGCAGACGCTGCGCCAGATTTCCCCGTCCCCCTCAAAATGTCCTTCACCGCGCGCAACAAGTCACTCGCCCCGAACTCGAGTTCTCCCACCCTCTGGTGGGTCGTCGCAACGTAGGATTGACATACTTTCCACGCAGCCGACGAGGACACCCATTCGCGGCGAAAGCCGAGGAGGACCTCAATGACCAGATACCTAATACAGTACACGACGCCGATTGCCGGCATTGCAGCTCTGAGCATTCTTGCAGGCTGCTCTAGCGATTTGACGGGCGGCAACAGGCATCCCGTTCAGATTTCGTTCACGACGAACACAACCACAACGTCCGCCGCTGCGAACCGCGTGGCGGCGGATCTCGTGGTAGGCCCGAACAGCGAGCTGGTTCTTCAGAAGGTGCAACTCGTCTTCAGAAAGATCGAGCTCGATCGCAGCGGAAGCGCTGACTGCGTTGGAGATGCGGAATCAGACGACGATCACGCGAACATGGGCGATGATTGCGAAGATGTTTCACGCAATCCTCTTCTAGTCGATGTGCCGGTAGATGACGCGCTGCACCCGGTGATCAACATTCCGCTCGCGGCCGGCACGTTTTCCGAGCTGGAAGCCAAGCTGGCTCCGGCGAAAGATCAGGCGACCGATTTCAACACCGCCAACCCGAATCTCGTCGGGAAGAGCGTCCGCGTCGAAGGAACATTCAAGGGAACGCCCTTCGTGTTCACCTCACCGGTGCGGGCAAGGCTGGAAATGGGGTTTGATCCGCCGCTCGTCATCGATGAGACGACCAAAAATGCGACCGTCGCAATCGATGTCCGTAACTGGTTCCTGACCTCCAACGGCGCGGTGAT
>DASWBC010000271.1:0-3718 GCA_036390815.1 Gemmatimonadaceae bacterium | reverse complement strand
CTGGAAAAGGCGACCTGAGGAGGGCCTGACCGATGGGACTTCTGACCAACATTCTGCTCGCGCCGTTCCTTGGCCCCGTGTGGGGGACGAAGTGGACCCTTGAAAAAGTCGATCGGGTCGTCCGCGACGAGCTGACCGACGACACGCCGGTCAAGGAAGACCTGATGGCGCTCCAGATGCAGCTCGAAATGGGCGAGATCGACGACGATGAGTACGTCCGCCGCGAAGCCGAGATCATGAAGCGGCTTCGCGAAGTCCGCGAATGGCGTGAGAAATTCGGGATGTCCACCAGCGGTGGCCCGGTTCGCATCGCCGAAAGCGGCGAGCCAGAGTAGTCATCGTCGCCGCGGCCGTATGATCGAGCGTTTGTGCTACGTGTACGGCGTCGTCGGCTCGTCGGTTGAAACGGCGACCGCTCCGGCTGGTATAGACGGCGGCCCGGTCAGCCTCATTCCGAGTGGAGCCATCTCCGCGCTAGCCACCTCGGTAAGCGAGGAGGACTATGCCCCCGAAAGGGTCGAGGCGTTGACGGCGGATGTGGAATGGGTCAGCGCGCGCGCCATGGCGCACGACAGGGTTCTCACCTGGGCGTCGGACAACGGCGCGGTAATTCCGTTTCCGATGTGGACCCTCTTCCGCGATGCCAAGGCGGTCAAGAGCGCTCTGGCAAAGCGGATGGCCGAGCTGCAGACGACATTTGCGCGGATAGCGGACGGCAGGGAATTCATCGTTCGGGCGTACGTGCAGCCCGCCGTCCTCAAGGACTGGCTCGGCGAGCACAGCGCGGAGCAGCTCGCGCTCCAGGCGGAGGCAGCCAAAGCGACGCCCGGCCAGAAATACCTTCTCGAGAGAAAGATGGAAAACCTTCGCCGCGACGCCGGTCGGGACGTCACGGCCAAGGTGGCCGAAGAGATTCACGACGCGCTCCGCGCGGTTTCGATGGAGTCGGTCCGCGAGCCTCCGGTCAACTCGGGCGCTCCGCGTGAGCACGGACGCGCGGTTCTCAACGCATCGTTTCTGGTCGCACCACCGCGTGTCGTAGAGTTTCAGCGGGCGCTGACGGCGATGGTCAACAAATACGAGCCATCGGGCTTCAAGTTCGACTTCACCGGCCCGTGGCCGCCCTATCACTTCGTGGGTGAGGGGTCGGCGTCGTGAGCCTCGACGAGATTTTCGGCGAGCCGCGAATCGAGCTCTCTGAAGTGCTCAACCACATTCTCGACAAGGGCGTTGTCCTCAAGGGTGAAGTGATGCTGGCGGTTGCCGACATCGATTTGATCCAGCTGGACCTCGGACTGCTGCTCACCGCAGTCGAATCGGCGATCAGAGCGCCGCGCGTTGCCGGCGCCAGAACACTGGGGCTCGCCGCGCCGCGTCCCGCAACCAGGCCGCCAGCCTCGTCGGGCTCGACGATGGAAAGCCAGGTCGTCGAGTCACTCGACGCCCCGAAACAAACGCCGGTGATTCCTCTGGAAACCGTTGCCGAGAGCTTGCCTCAGCGTCTAAATACAGACCCCGAGAAGGTCGAAAACGGACTCGCGAAGCTCGTCTTGACGTTGATTGAGGTTTTGCGTAAGGTCTTAGAGCACCAGGCAGTTCGGCGAATGGAGGGGGGACATCTGAGCGACGCGGAGATTGAAAAGCTCGGAATCGCCTTGCTCCGCCTCAACGACCGGATGCAGGACATGAAGGGGATCTTCGGTTTGACCGATGACGATCTCCAGATAGACCTGGGCCCCCTTGGCAAGCTACAGTAACCGGCGCACGAGCCGAACGGAGACGACTGCTTGGCAGACTTAGTATCCCCGTCGCGCACCTACGGGCTCGTGGACATCCTCGATCGCGTGCTCGACAAAGGTCTCGTCGTGGTCGGCGACATCAAGATCAATCTCGCCAACGTCGAGCTCCTCACCATTCAGATTCGCCTTCTCATCTGCTCCATCGACAAGGCAGAGCAGATCGGGATGGATTGGTGGCGGACAGACCCGCGCTTGAGCACGCGGGCACAAGCCGCCGCCATCCCACCGTCCACACCAGCCGTCTCGGCAGAAAGACAACAGGAGTCAAGACATGGCAGTTGAGCGTTCCCCGAGCGGTAGCTCGCTTATTGATGTTCTCGATCGCGTCCTCGATAAGGGCATTGTCATCGACGCGTGGGTGCGCGTCTCCCTTGTTGGCATCGACCTGGTGACGATCGAGGCGCGCATTGTCGTTGCGTCCATCGACACATACCTCAAATACTCCGAAGCGGTGGGACTCACCGCGCCCGGTTCCCGCCCGCGCGAGCTCAGCGCTGGCGGGGCAGACGAGCTCGACCGGATGCGGGTAGAAAATGCAGATCTGAAGCGGCGACTTGAGCGACTCCAAGCGTGAGAGCGCCGCGGTAACCATCAGCCCGCAACTCAGCGGAGAGCGCCTGGCCGAGCTCCTCTCCGCAATCTCAGAAGCGCCCGATTTTAAAGCGGCCGCGACCTTCATGCTCGCACAGTTCGCCGACATCGTCGGCGCGCGCAGGGCATTGGCGGTGACGTTGGACAGCCCGCCCCGCCGTTTTATCATCACTGCCAGCATTGGATTCGTGGGCAACCTGCCCGCCGTCTCCTTTCCAACCGACGATCTCTCGAATCCCCTCGCCGTTTCGGCGCTGTCGCTTCTTCCCGTGAGCTGCGAGGGAGTGGCTCCCCTGTCCGGAATCCCATTCGGCGAGTGGACGGCGATTCCTTATCCCCAGCCGCAATTCCGGGGAGCGCCCCCTCTCCTCTCCGAAGCCGAGCTCGATCTCGTCGAGCTGCACCGGTGCCAGGTGAGGCGGCGGGCGGCCGTTGATCGACGCAGGAAGCTTGCTCACGCGCCGGGCGGAGTTGCTCTCCTCGAGGCCTCGGTCGACGATGAGACTCTGGCTGCGCTCGTGAACGCGGCGGCGCTCGCTGGACCGGTTCTGGCGCGCATGGCCGCCGTCGAGGAATTCCGGCTTTCGACCGGCCGGCTCGACCAGCAGCGTGAGATGCTGACCACGATCATGAATTCGCTCCCCGATCCGATCGTGATCATCAATGCGGACCGCGACATGGTTGCCCAGAACCAGCGCGCCGAACACCTGCTGTCGACGACCGACAGGGACTCCGAGGGCAGGCGGCGCGCAGTGGAGATCAACAATCTGCTGTTCACCTCGCACCTCTCGAAAGCCGCCATGGGTTCGAAGGAGACGGCCGGCTCGCGTGAGCTGAATCTCGTCGATCCCGACGAGGGGACCGACCTCCTGTTCGAGGTATTGACCCACGCGCTCGGGCCCGGCGACGGGGGTCACGCCGGATCGACCGTCTCGATCCTGCGCGACGTGACGGATCTCCGCCGCGCAGCCAACGAGCTCGAGCGTCAGGTGCAGCGAGTGCGGCTCGCCGAGATCGATGCCAAGCGTGAGCGCGACCGCCTAAACCTCATTCTGGAGAACGTCGCGGACCCGATTCTCGTCACCGACGACCGCTCGAACATCATCCTCATGAACAAGGAGGCCGAGCAGCTGTTCGAGTCGGATGACAGCGCGAGCTGGGAACGGGCGGCCACGGTTCAGGCGAACGACACCAAGTTCACGACCTTCATATCGGATTTCACCATCAGCCCGGCGCTGGCGCGTCGCGAGCAGATGAAGCTCCACATCCCGGATTCGGGCGTCGAGCTGCCGGTAGAAGTGGTCTCCGGAAAGATCCTCAATCGGCGC
>DASWBC010000270.1:0-16008 GCA_036390815.1 Gemmatimonadaceae bacterium | reverse complement strand
GACCGCATTCGCGCCGACAGCATCGCGCGCCTCGATCGACTGCTGCGTGACTCGCTCGGCCTCAGGCCCGTTTACCTCCAGAGCACCGAGCAGGTGTCGCACTTCTCGATCTCGCCCACCGGCACGTCGCTGCTGATCACGACCCGGACGCCGGCCGCCGGAAACCGGACGACCGACATTCCGCAATACGTCACCCGCACCGGATACACCGAGGAGCTACGGGTTCGCACCAAGGTCGGCGATGCCGAGCAGCGGGGACGCATCGCGCTCATCACGCTTCCGGCGGCGACTGTCACCTGGCTCAAGACCTTTTCATCGGACACGACAGCCGGCGCCTTCGACCTGCTCGGCTGGAACGACGCGGGAACGAGAGCGCTGCTCTACGCCTACAGCGGCGACAACAAGACTCGCCTCCTCCAGACCGTAGATCCGGCTGGAAAGCTCACGACGCTGGAAGAAGCCCGCGACACGGCGTGGATCGGCGGCCCCTGCAGCGCGTGCGGAGGCTGGTACGGCGGCGGTGTGGGCCGCGTTTGGTACGTTTCGGAGGCTGATGGATTCTCCCACCTCTACACGATCGCACCCGACGGAACCGGAAGGCAGCAGCTGACCCGGGGCAAATGGGAGGTACGTGAAGTCGCGGTCTCGCCCGACGACCGCTGGTTCCATTTGCTGACGAACGAGGTTTCCCCTTTCGAGCAGCATCTCTATCGCGTGCCGACCGCGGGCGGGCCGATTGAGAGAATCACGACCCGAGTTGGAAAACACAACGCGGTCGTGTCCCCGGATGGCCTGCTCGTCGCCGATGTCTATTCCTACGTGAATCGTCCGCCCGATCTATTTCTACTGAACGACCGGCCGGGCGCCGAGATGTCGCAGCTGACGGTTTCGCCAAGTCCGGAGTGGCTGTCGTTCCCGTGGCTCGCGCCGGAAATCGTGATGATTCCGGCGTCCGACGGCGTCCAGGTGCCCGCGCACATTTACAAGCCGAGTGACATGCACGCGCAGCCGAACGGTGCAGCGGTGATTTTCGTGCACGGGGCCGGATACCTGCACAACGTCGGGAATTTCTGGTCCGAGTACCCCCGCGAGTACATGTTCAACCAGTTTCTCGCGTCGAAGGGCTACACCGTCGTCGATCTCGACTACCGCGGGTCCGATGGCTACGGTCGCGAATGGCGGACGGCGATCTACCGGCACATGGGCGGGCGGGACCTCCAGGATCAGGTGGATGCGTCCAAATACCTGGTCCAGAGCGTCGGAGTGGACCCCAAGCGCATCGGCATCTATGGCGGCAGTTATGGCGGGTTCATCACCCTTATGGCCCTGTTTACGGAGTCGCCGCACTTTGGGGCGGGAGCCGCTCTAAGGAGCGTCACCGACTGGGCGCACTACAATCAGGGTTATACCTCAAACATCCTCAATCTTCCGCAAAACGATACCCTGGCGTACCGTCAATCGTCTCCTATTTACTTCGCCGAAGGTCTGCAGGATCCGCTGCTGATGGCGCACGGGATGGTTGACACCAACGTCCATTTTCAGGATATCGTAAGACTCACACAGCGGTTCATCGAGCTCGGCAAGACGCGGTGGGAGCTTGCGGCATATCCGGTCGAGGATCATGCATTCGTGAGACCCTCGTCGTGGGCCGACGAGTACCGCCGCATCTACGAGTTGTTCGAGAGATATTTGCCGGCTCGTAATTCATCCAAATGATCAACTACCTCACCTCAATGTTTAATCGCGCCGCCTCCATGGTCCGAGCAGTGCTCGGTGTTCCTGATTACGAGCGCTACCTTGGGCACATGCGCTCCGCTCATCCCGGCGATCGGATAATGACCGAGACCGAATTCCGGCACACACGCATGAACGACCGCTACAACAAGGCGGGATCGAAGTGCTGCTAAAGCCGTAGCTGTGCAACAACTGATTCGGCTGGCGTCTCCACTGAGACCTCAACCGAGTCAGAAAATGAAAGCACTAGCCTTGCTCGTCATCGCGGCCTGCGCCCTCAATGGGTGCGACCGCGATTCTTCTTCCGCTGCCGATGGCAGCGGTGTCGGCGGCAACAGACAGGACGTTCTTTCCAAAACACTGGGCCAGCGCGCCGGAGCGCCCGCCCCCGGCGTGCCGGCTAGACAATTCGGCGCCCTGGGCGGCTCCGTAGCCGATAGCGCGTCGGGCACGTCCAACGTCGTTGCCGAAGCCAGGGCTCCGTCAACCGACGAAGGGGCATCACAGGAGAACTCTGGCCCCGACGCGCTTCAGAGCGTGAACAGCGCCGCCGCGATCGCGCCCACAATGGTGATTCGGAACGGCCAGGCGTTCATCGAAGTGAATAACGTCGATTCGGCTATCTTCAGAATTCGCCGCCTCACAGCCCAGGTCGGAGGATACATCACTAACTCCTCGATCAGCGGGGGCCGAGATCAGATCCGGCAGGCGACGCTGGAGCTCAAGGTTCCCGCGCTGAAATACGATGAGGCCGTGGGCTCGCTATCCGTGATCGGGAAGGTCGAGACAGTCAACTCCACGGCCCAGGACGTCGGCGAAGAGTTCGTCGATGTCACTGCCCGCATGAACAACGCACGGCGTCTCGAGGACCGGCTGATCACCCTGCTTGCCACCAGAACCGGGAAGCTCGACGAAGTTCTGCGCGTCGAGCACGAGCTCGCGCGCGTGCGGGAGGAGATCGAGCGCTACCAGGGAAGACTTCGTTATCTGAGCTCGCGCGCGGCGATCAGCACGCTTACGATCACCGTCCACGAGCCGGCGCCGATACTGGGCAACAATCCGGGCGAGAATCCCATCTCCGCGGCGCTGAATCGCGCCTGGAGGAACTTCGTCGCGCTCGTCGCGGGTCTCGTCGCGTCGCTTGGAATCGTAATCCCGCTGGCACTGATCGGTCTCGCCGGATGGATGGGGTACCGTCGCTGGAAGCGGCGCTAGGTCAGCGCGTGAGATCCCGATTGTACCACCACAAAGTCCTGGACAAGGCCGAGTACCCGATGTTCAGATGCTGGACGCCCCACGCAACCGCGAGGGAGCCCGCGACGATGAGGATCGGACTGGCCGCGTTGTTCGAGCTGTTACTCGTGAGAACGGCGCCGACAACGACCGTGGTCGCTCCCAGGCCGCCCACGAGAGAGCCGCGGAAGTTGTTCGTATTGAACTCGCGGGCTGCCGTCACCGCCTGCGGCGACGACGCGACGAGCTTCTCCACGTCGAAGCTCCGGAACAATCCGGCGGTTCCGATCACGGGGCCGTCGGCTCCGCGAATGATGTAAGCGCTGCCCCAACGCGTCTCGAAGCGAAGTGCCTGGGCGTCGTAGCTGTGGGACGAATCGCTCTGAGGGCGAGTGCGCGCAGCACCTGCGACACTTCCCGTTTCCGAGTTTGCAACGGGCGGCGCCGCATGACTTGTCGTCTGGGCGCCGGCCGTCGCTCCACTAACAGTGGCGCCAATCAGCAGCGCCCGAAAAAATGTCGAATTCATTGATCCTCATTGGTAGCCAGTTTGTCCTTTACAGACGACTGAACGACCCGAGGAACACATCTCGGAAGAGCTACTTCAGATCACGATTGTACCACCAGATTGCCCTGGCAAGGGCTCGATGCGCGGTCTCCAGCTTAACCCCTCCAACGGTGATCAACGAGACGCTCACAATGGTCAATGAGGTTGGAACCGCCTGGTTCAAGCCGGAAATTCGAGATGCTCCTATCGCGGCGCCAAGAGTCATTATTCCAAGAGACGCCAGCCACGTTCCCGGGCGGTAATTGCGCTGAAAAACCGTTGCCTCCGCGACCGCTTTGGGAGACGGACGTACCACGGCCGCCACATCGACCGCCCGAAAAACTCCTATCTTCGCTACCACCGTTTCCGAGGCGCCCTTGACGATTCTGATCGTGCCGCCGTGCTCGTCGATGCGAAGCGCGTTCTCATCGTAGTTACGCTCCTGAGCAGTGATTTGAGTCGGCCCAATGGTGAGTATCCAGGTCCCGGTGCAAAGTGCCAGCAGAAAACGTGACATCGCTCCTCCCGTTAGCTATTGCCGGTAAACGATCGTCGCGCGCCCATTTAGCGTGATTCCATCCATGATCACGTGCGTGTTGCCAGGGTAGTAGTAACCGGCGCTCGCCTGATCTACAGCGGCCCCCAGAAAATCATCGTTCGTGAGTAGCCACGCCCCAGAGTTGGAGAACAGCGTGCCCAGGAAAACTCCGACCATCACCAGGGGCGATGCTCTCGGAAATATCTTGATGGCCACCGTGCTGAACGCGTTCGCGGTGGATCTCAGCAACTCTACAAGGGCGTTGGAGTCGAGCTTGAGCACGCATGGCACGTTGTCGTCCTCCCAGAAGAGAACGTGGAAACCCTGGTTGAACTTGCTTGCGAATGCCGCCGTTTCGTCGGCCGAAAACAGCATCACCCTTCCTTCCCAGAACGCGCCATCCTGGTTGAACACCTTTCTGAAATCATACGCGTGCTCGCCTGAGCACGACAGATCCTCGCCGTACGTGGGAGCGGCCTGGGTCGTCGGCCCCTGGATGTGGACCTCTATCTCGGGATCGCCGCGAAACCACGGCTCCTTCGTGTCAAGAATCCGCGAGTATTCCAGATAGAGTCCTGGCGGGATGGAAGGCGGAGGGGCTCCGCCGCCACCGCTCCCATCACACGTATCGATGCAGAGGACGAGGCTCGATCCCTTGGGGACCATAGGCTCGAGCGTTCCGATCGCGTTGCCGCCCTGATCGCGCACGTTCCGCGAAGCCGCCGGCGTCATCGGCTGGTCGAATCGCGTTTCCACGGGCACGATCGAGAGCGTCGGCTGATTCGGCGCGACCTTCCGGTCGAGCGAGACCTCGCTCCCTCTCTCGTCAAACGCCACGATCGGCTCCGACTCATCGAGCTGCGACACCACGAGAACGTCCGCTTTGCCCGTCCACGACTCGCGATGCTTCTCCACCGGCATATAGAACTCCAGCGGTCGAATCGCGGCCAGCGCGGCGAACACGTCGGCCTCGCCGCCGCGACTCAGCCGTGCCATTCCCTCGAGCAGCGCTCGACCGTCCTTCGAGCGCAGATAAGACGCGAGCTCCAGCTTGTGCTCCTTATTCGGCGCCGCGCGCATGTCGCGCTTGAGATGCTGCCGCGCCGGCTCATTGTCCATCGCCACCGCCACCAGCCGCGCGATCGTGGTCAGCGCGACGCGCTCCTCGCTCGCTGACGCGGGCGTAGGCTCGGTTACAATGTCTTTCGACCCGGTAGGGCCAACCGTGCGGCTGGCGGGATCGGCGCAGGCAGTGAGCGCCGCGAATAACGCGAGAAAACGAACTCCGTCGCCATGTGTGTGTCTCATACTCCCTCCTCGGCGAGTGGTGCGGTTGATGAAGCGCGCACTCTATTCGCTCGTGGAGAGCCAAGCGTAACCCGCGAACCGCTTACGAGATCACTTCGCCTCGCTCAGCTGCGACGAAGGAGCGACGACCGCCATTAGGATCGCCGCGATGAGCGCCAGCGACGCGCCAAACACGAATGCGCTCGGAGATCCGGAACGGTCCCAGATCCAGCCGAAGATGAGAGACGCCGGCAGCGCGCCGAGGCCAATGGCGAGGTTGTACCAGCCGAACGCCGCCCCGCGCCGAACCGCGGGAACGATGTCGGCCACAAGCGCCTTCTCGGTGCCTTCCGTCATCCCGTAGAAAATTCCGTACACCGCAAACAGCGCCCACGCCTGCCATGGCGCGCCCGCCCACGCGAACGCGAAGTACACCGCGGCGTAGAGCAGCCATCCTCCCACGATCAGCGGCTTGCGACCGATCGTATCGGACAACTGCCCGCCGTAAGTGCCCGTCGCGGACTTCACGAAGTTGAGCAGGGCCCACAGTATCGGCGCCAGTGCGACCGGGACGCCGAGCTGATTGGCGCGGAGGAGCAGAAACGCGTCGGTGGAATTCCCGAGCGTGAAAAGCAGGACGACGACGAGGTACCCCCAGAAGCGGCCGCCGAGACTCGCCGAACCGCCTGCTTCGCCGGGCTTGGCGATATCTCGTCGTGGTATGTCGCGCACAACTACGATCAGAATGATCATGGCTATCGCGGCCGGTATCGCCGAAAGCCAGAAAACGTTCCTCATCGCGCGCTCGTCGCGAGGCAGGAAGTGCCCGCTCCTATCGAGCGCGCCGACGCCGTGAAGCTTGAGGATGAAGAACGCCACGAGCGGGCCCAATACGGCGCCGGCGTTGTCGGCAGCCGCGTGAAAGCCGAACGCTAGTCCCCTCGCTTCGGGGGCCGCCGAGTCGGCGAGCAGCGCATCACGGGCGGAGCTGCGGATGCCCTTGCCAACCCGGTCGGTGACGCGAATCGCCAGCACCTGCGTCGCGCTGTGCGTGGCCGCGGTGAACGGGCGCACGATCGACGCAATGAGATAACCGGCCACGACGAACGGCTTTCTGCTCGAGATTTTGTCCGACCACCATCCACTCAGCAGCTTGAGCAGGGACGCCGTTGTCTCCGCGGCCCCCTCGATCGCGCCGATGAAGCTGGCATTGGCGCCCAGCACTCCGGCCAGAAACACCGGTAGCAGTGGATAAATCATCTCCGTCGAGACGTCGGTGAAGAGGCTCACCGCGCTCAGACCGATGACGTTGCGTCCGAGCTTCGGACGCGGTTTGTGCGCTGCAACCGGGTTTACGATCCCCGCACCTCCGAGTGATCGCCCATCGTTACTTCGCCCTTCACGCCTTCGACCACCGTATCGTCGCCGACCAGCGAGTTCTTCAGCACCGACCTCGAGATTCTTGCGTTCGTTCCAACGATCGAGTCACTGATCTCAGTGGCATCGAGAACCGAGCCCGCGCCGATCGAGACGTTGGGTCCGATTTTCGATTTCTTCAAGGTGACGTTGTCCTCGATGTAAACGGGATCGATGATCGTCGAGTCACCGGCGTTCTTGGGACGGCGGGCACGGCCGCGCGCGAGCATCGCCTGGTTGGTCTCGATCATCGTGTCGATCTTTCCGGCGTCGTACCACCCTTCGACGTCTATGACTCTGATCTTCGCGCCCTTGTCGATCATGTACTGGAACGCGTCGGTGAGGAAATACTCGCCCTGGTTCTTCGGCTGCTTGAGAACCCACTCGATTCCCTCGAACAGCAATTTCCAGTTCCGGATGTAGTACAGCCCGATGTTGGCTCTCTTGGAGATGGGCGTCTTCGGCTTTTCGATGATCTTCGTCATGTTGCCGTCCTTGTCCGTCACGACGACACCGAAGCGCTGATAGTCCTCGACCTCCTTCACCCAGATGATGCCGTCGGCGTCCACGCTCTTCACTTTGGAAAGGTCCGCGTCGAAGATCGTATCGACGAAGATGATCAGCACGGGCTGATCAACGTAGGGTCGCGCGAGCGCGATGGCGCCCGCTGTCCCATCCTGCACCTTCTGCTCGATGAACACCGAAGGCACGTCCATCTCGGCGCGCGCGTACGCTTCGATCCTTTCCTTCAGGTGCCCCGTGATGTAAACGATCTCTTCGACATTGCCCAGTTTTTTGAGCTCGTCGAGGACGTACGACATCACCGGCTTGCCCGCGACCTTCATCATCGGCTTGGGCGTCAGGTGCGTGTGCGGGCGAAGACGTGTCCCCTTCCCCGCCAGCGGGATGATCACTTTCATGGCTCGGTTGTCCCCTCTCGGCCGTATCTGTCGCTCAAACGGACGACATCGTCGATTTCCGGCGTCGACACTTCCAGCACATCGCAGTCGGTCACGGCGATCATCTGATGGATCGTCCCGGGCGTGATTCTGAATGACTCACCGACCTTGAGCTTCATGTCTTCGAGGATGTCGTCGTCCTCCCTCTGAACGCGATACACGATCTCGCCCGAAAGCAGGAAGACTGTTTCATCCTTCCTGTTGTGATATTGCACCGACAGCTCGTGGCCGGCGTTGATGTGAAGAATCTTCCCCATGTAACGGTCGGAGCGCGCCCAGATCGTCTCGTGTCCCCACGGCTTTGGCACCCGCGTGACGGGTGTTCGCCCCGACTTGGGTCGCACTGTGCGTCGCTTGGCCGTAGCCCTGGAGGCCGAAGCCTTCCTGGTCGTTTTCTTTTTCGGCATGCGTAAATATCGATGGTGAGGTCACGCGCGGCCACTTGGTGTCGGCGACACTGAAGCCGCGCAGAGCACGTTGGGTTCGGGCATGTTTTCTGCTTTTCTGCGTATCGCATGATTCTCTCGCCGAAGCATCTTCCGCGCCTCGTCGCGACCATACGCCTCTTTACCAACTACGGCTTGCGCGATTTCGCCAGCCGTCAGGGGCTCCTGAGCATCGAGGGCGCTGCCATCGATGATGTGGGCGCGTTCGAGGGGGATCTCGCCGCAAAAGCTGGCGCGTTCCGCGAACGACTGGTGGAACTGGGGCCTGCGTACATCAAGCTGGGACAAGTGCTCTCCACGCGCCCGGATCTGCTGCCGCCGCCGTACATCGAGGAGCTCGAGCACCTCCAGGACAGGGTTCCGCCGATGGACTTCGAGCAGGTCGAGAAGACGATCGAGGCGGAGCTCAAGGCGCGCATCAGCAAGCTCTTCGCCTCATTCGAACAGGAACCGCTAGGCAGCGCAAGCCTCGGCCAGGTGCACGCCGCCGAACTGCGCGACGGCCGCAGTGTGGTGGTCAAGGTGCAGCGCCCGAACCTGCGCGAGCAGCTCGCCGACGACATCAGCTACTTCCGCGATCTGGCGATGTTTCTGACGGATCACACCTCGGCCGGCTCGCGCATAGATCTCATCGGGGTGGTGCAGCAGGTGGAGCGCGCGCTGGCCGACGAGCTCGACTACCGGACAGAAGCACGCAACGCGGCGGCGTTCCGGAAAGCGCTGGCGACTTTCCCGCACATCCTGATCCCGCGCGTCATCGACGCTTACACCACGCACAAAGTGATGACGACGGAGCGCATCCGAGGAGTGAAGATCGACTCGATCCCCCCGATCGTGAGGATCGAGTACGACTTCTCCGAGCTGGCCGAGGAGTTCGCGCGAGCCTACCTGCACCAGATCACGGATAGCGGGCACTTCCACGCCGACCCGCATCCGGGCAACCTGTTCATCGTGCTCCCCGGCCGTGAGAATCCGAAAACGCCCGCGGAGGCGCTCGCGGACGACCGCCGTCAGGTGGTGAGGCCGGGTGCAACGCCGCTCACGCAGTCCGAGAACGAAGCCAAAGCCGCGGCCGTTGCCCCTGCACCGCGCGATGATCCTAAGCTCGCCCTCATCGATTTCGGAATGACCGCGCACCTGACCGGTACAATGCGGGACCACGTCGTGAGGCTCCTCCTGGCCATGGCGGAGAACGACGGTAATGCGGCGGCGGAAACGCTGATGGAAATGGGCGCGGTGCCGGATGAATTCGACCGCAACGCATACGTTCGCGATGTCGCGGCGCTCATCGCGAAGCAGGCGGACCAGACAGTGGAAGAGACGCCTACAGGAGTGATGCTTTACGAGATCATCACGATCGCGTATCGCGAGGGACTTAGACTTCCCGCCGAGTTGACTCTGTTGGCGAAAGCCCTCTTCAGCCTAGATGATGTGACCAGGTCGCTCGATCCCAATTTCAGTCCCACGAGCTCGATCCGGGAATACACCGCCGAAATCGCCAACCAGCGGGCGCGGCGCGACATCTCGCCGCGGCGTCTCTTTCAGATGGCGGCCGAAACGTCGGACCTCGTGCGCGCGCTTCCGCACAGGCTGGACGTCTTCACACAAAAACTGGTCGCGGACGATTTCGCGGTACGCGTGGACACACCGCAGCTCGGATCGCTGCTCCTCGGGCTGGAAAAAGTCGCCAACCGAATCTTCACCGGTCTTGTGCTCGGCGGCCTGCTCGTGGCCAGCGGGCTCCTCATGGGATACCGGCCGCGACTCGCGACAGTCGGCTTTCTTATCGCAGCGATAATTGGGTTGTGGATGGTTGCGACGATTCTGATACAGGATCGACGGAGTCGGAAACGGAAGGGAAAGAGCTGAGCCGCGTCACCACGCTCGCGACGTAGAGATCGATGCGCTGGCGAATGAGCGCGGCGTCAATCTCCGGAAACCCGCGGGCCCGCCACCCCTCATACATCGTCGGCGGTCCCGGCAGCAGCTCCACCACCGACATCAGATCCCAGTACGGATGATACTCGAACGCGGGACCCGCGGCCGCACGGTACTGCGAGAGGAATTCGTCCGCGGCCAGCAGGCCGTGCAGAATCGTCAGATTGTGCCGACACCAGGCGACGTCTATCCCCGCCGGCCCTCTGCAGCCGTTCACCCAGTCGACGACGCCGGTGACGCGCCCGTTCAACCAGAGGACATTGCTCGGGTGATAGTCCCGGTGCACGAAGCACTCATTGTAAGGAGGGGCGGGTCCCTGCACTGCCTCGATGGCCGCCGCCCACGCCTCCGGTTGCTCTGACCACTTGGGCACGGCAAGCTTGGCACGCTCGTTATACCGGCGGTACTTCCAGCGGAATCCCTCGGCTTCAACGCGATGAATCCGCGCCGCGACATGGGCGAGACCCTGAAGCCACTCGGTCCAGCTCTCGGGCTGGAGCACTACTTCGCCGGGAACCATAGTCACGAGCGTTGCCGGCACCCCACATTTTGATCCGTCGGCATCACACCCCACGAGCTGCGGAACGGGAAGTTCTGCCTCCGACGCGTGTACCACGCTCTTGGCCTCCCGAGTTGCAATATCGGGCTCCCGCTTTACCCAATCCTTATTCGTGAAGAGCCGAAGAACGAGACTCATGGCCTCACCGTCCGCGGTCTCGACCTCGATCGCGTGCAGCTCCGAGGACGTAGCGCCAGGTAGCGCCGCGACAGAAATCACGCGACCTCCTGCCACCTTTTCAATCCAGGCACGCGCCTTGTCAGTATTCACGACTGCCACGCAAGCACAATTTTCCCGAACGTCTTGTTCGACTCCATCAGCTCGTGGGCGGCTTTGATTTCCTCGAATGCAAAAACCCGATCGACGACCGGCTTGAGACGGCCCGCATCGAAGAGCGGGAGAATGTGCTCGGAGAGATCGCGCGCCACCGCGATTTTTTCTTCCAGAGGCCTCCCTCGCAGTGTCGTTCCGACAATGGTGAGCCGCTTTACTAGCAGCACGCCCAGGTTGAATGGCGCGGTCGCGCCAGCGGTTAGACCGACCACTACGATCCGGCCGCGCGAGGCCAGCACGCGCATATTCCCCTCGAGGTAGTTCCCGCCCACGAGATCCACCACGGCATGCACGCGTCGCGCGCCGACAGCCGCCTCGACCTGCGCGGCCCAGTCCCCGCGCGAAGCATCGATCCCGACATCGAGACCGAGCTTCTTCGCCCGCTCGAGTTTGTCGGCGGTGCGCGCGGTTCCGACCACCCTCGCTCCCGCCGCGCGGGCGATCTGCAAGGCCGCGGTTCCGACTCCGCTCCCCACAGCGTGAATGAGCAGCATTTCACCAGTGCGAAGCGCCAGCCGATTGAAGAGCGCGTCGTACGCGGTAAGAAAAACTTCAGGAATCGCGGCTGCGTCCTCCCACGACATCCCCTTGGGAACCGGCATCGCCTCTCTCTCGTGCACGCACAAAAACTCGGCGTGGCCCGCCCCGCCGATGATCCCCATCACCCGGTCTCCGGCCTTCCAAAGCGTCGCCAACGGGCCGAGGGAATCGACCTCGCCCGCGTATTCCATCCCGCTGATGTCCGCCGACACGCCGGGCGGCACCGGATAATTCCCCTCGCGCTGCATTAGGTCCGCGCGATTGAGTGCCGACGTTCTGACCCGCACGCGAATCTGCCCGACGCCAGGCTCCGGCTTCGGCCGCTCCTGAATCTCGAGCACGTCCGCCCCGCCCGGCCGCGTGATGATGACCGCTCTCATTGCCAAAAGTTATGCAGACTCACTCACCGATGCTGCCCGTCTGAAGCCCGCAGCCCCCAGCCGGCTCGCCCAAAGCCCCCGGCCGGTAGTCATAAGTTGCAGTTGGCGCTGCGGAAAAAATGAAGGCCGGCTCTTTTCGAGCCGGCCTTCGGCGTCCACCAGCGTCAACTCTACCGAACCTTATTGCCATTCGGATCCCACACCTCGACCGTCCCAAGATTCCGCGCGCGAATCGGCGCTTCGATCTTGGATAGATCGCCCGCCACGACGACGACGAGATTGTCCGGGGTGAGCTTGCCCGCCGCGACGCGATGTACATCGTCCGGCGTCACCGCCGCGAGCCGCTCGCGATACGTCGCGTAGAAGTCCATCGGCAGGCCCCAGACGATCAGATTCTGAAGCCGGCCCGTAAGACCCTGGACGCTCTGCACCGCGTTCGGAAATCCCGACACGAGGTTGTTCACCGCGCCACCCAGTTCCGGAGCGGGAACCGCCTCGGTCACAATGCGCCGGTACTCGCCGATCGCTTCCACCAGCGAAGAATCGGTCGCGCCTGTCCGCACGTCCGATTGCATCTGGAAAGAGCCCGCGCCCGGCCTCAAATCGAGGCCGCTGAAGATTCCGTAAGTGTAGCCGTGCTTCTCGCGCAGGTTCGTATTGAGACGGGAGCTCACCGCTCCGCCCAGCACGTGGTTCAACGCCAGCATCGAGATGTAATCCGGATCAGTAGCGCGGAATCCCGCCTGGCCGACAACGATCGACGACTGCACCGAGCCCGGCCGGTCGACGAGAATGACTCTCGTTGCACTGCTCTGGCGAATTGGATTCACCACTGGCGCCATTGCCGCCCGCGTCGCGGTCCAGCCACCAAACGCCTGCTGCGCCACCGAGCGCGCTTCGGCGGGAGTGATGTCGCCGACCAGAAGCAATGTCGCGCCCGCTGGCGCGAACATCGTGCGATGCCAGGCCACGACGTCGTCTCGGGTCAATCCGCCGATCGTCGCCAGGGTGCCGGCAGCCGGACGCGAGAATGGCGCTGTGCTGTCGAACGCCGCCCGAATGAAGGCGTCCGCCGCCAGGCCAGAGGCGCGCGCGTGACTTTGCTGATACGCCGCCAACGCCTGGTTCTTCACGCGAATGAATTCGGTGGCCGGAAAGCTCGGTGAGATCACCGTCTTTGCGGCGAGCTGCATCGCCTGGGGGAACACGTTCTTGAGCGCAACGACATCGGCGAACGAAGTCGAGAACCCACCGCCCGTCGAATACTGCGCGCCCAGGGCATCCATCTGCCGCGCGATCTCGGCGCCCGACAAGTCGTTGGTGCCCTCGGAGAGCAATCTTCCCGTCAGCGAAGCGAGTCCATTCTTCGATGCCGGCTCACGCATCGCGCCCGCATCGAGAATCAGGCGACCCTCGATCACGGGCAACGTGTGCTTCTCGACCAGAATTACCTTCAGGCCGTTACTCAGCTGGAACTGCTCTACGCTCGGGAAAACGTAGGGACGCAATGGTCCTGGCGCCGGTGGCGTGACTGTCTGAGCCCCCGCGCTGCCGAGAGCGCCCATCGCCAGCGATAGCGCGGCGATTCTCACGTTGAAAGTGGCGGTACGCATTACGGCACCCTCGTCGTTGGCGGTGAAGCGGGCTTCTTCGGCGGAACGTAAATCAGGACGACACGGTTCTCGGGCACCAGTCGTTCATGCGCCAACGCATTGAGATCTGCGAGCGTCACTCGGTCGTAATCGCGCAGCACCGTGTTGACATAGTTCGGATCGTGGAAGTACGTCCAACCCTCCGCCAGACGATCGGCGCGTCCACCGAACCCACCCGTGGTCTGCAGTCCGTTCACGAACGCAAACCGCTCAGACGCGCGCGCTCGGTCGAGCTCTCCCTGCGTGAAGCTGCTCGCCCCAGCGAGCTCCGCGATAATGGAGACCTCCAACGAATCGGGATTGCTTCCCGGTTTGCCGGTGGCGGTGAAGACGAGCATGTCCGCACCATCGGCGAGTCCGAAGTTGAAACCGCCGACATTCGTCGCGAGCTGCTGCCGCCTCACCAGCGCGTCGTACAAACGCGACGAGCGCCCACCGCCCATCACGTCGCCCAGCAGGGAGACGATGGGAGCGCGACTGTCCTTGGCCGATGGCGCTCTGTAACCGATGTAGATCGCCGGCGCCGGAATCTGCGAATCGACTACCACGTACCGCTGCTGATGCCCCACGATCGCCGGTAATCTCATGCTTGCCAGAGCCGGAACCTGGGGACCGCGCGGGATCGAGCCGAAATGCTTCCGCACCAGCAGCTTCGCCTGTGGGACGTCGATGTCGCCCGCAATCACCAGCACCGCGTTGTTGGGCGCGTAGTACGTCTTGAAGAAATTCGCGACATCGGTGAGACTCGCCGCCGACAGATCCGCCATTGACCCGATTACATCGTGATGGTAGGGGTGCCCTTCGGGGAAGAGCGCTTCTTCCATCTTCTCCGGCCAGGTGCCGTAAGGCTGGTTGTCCACGCTCTGGCGACGCTCGTTCTTCACGACTTCGCGCTGATTATCGAGCTTGGCCTGATCCATCGCCTCGAGCAGCGTGCCCATGCGGTCGGCCTCCAGCCAGAGCGCGAGCTCGAGCTGATTCGACGGAAGCTGCTCGAAGTAATTCGTGCGGTCCCAGTTGGTGGTGCCATTGATGTCGGCGCCGCCGCGCCCGCCTGCTGCCTCGAGCAGAGCGAAGTGCTGGCCCTTGGCGACGTTCTTCGATCCCTGGAACATCATGTGCTCGAAGAGATGCGCGAAGCCGGTGCGACCCGGCTGCTCCATCTTCGATCCGACGTTATACCAGAGAAGAACGGCGGCGACGGGCGTCGAGTGATCCACGTGATAGATCACGTTGAGCCCGTTGGGCAGCGTCTCCTTGGTATAGTCGACGCGCAGCTCGGGACTCCTGCCCGCCTGCGCATTATTGCCTGCCTGAGCACCCGCGTTAGCGGCGACAAGGCACAACAGAGAGACCGCAAAGTAGCGGAGTCTCATTCGACCTCCATGAGATTTGGATTGCCGGCAGCTGGACGGGAGCGGCCGGAATGGATGGACATAATAGGAACAATCAGGCTCGCCGTCGAGCGCTAAAGTCGAGCGCTCCGGCGCCAATCCCGAATAGGCGGCAGAGCCGCTATTCGTAGCGCAGCGATTGTATCGGATCGAGACCGGCCGCCCTTCTCGCGGGCCAAACCCCGAACAGTATTCCCACGAACCCCGAGAAGAAAAACGCCAGCAGAATCGACGACGGTGCCACCGAAGTATTGAAGTTCCCGAACTTGGCCAGCGCGACCGCTCCCAGCCAGCCGAAAGCGATCCCTCCCACCCCGCCGAGCAGGCACAGCACCACCGCTTCGATCAGAAATTGGAGCAGGATGTTCTTGGGCGTCGCGCCCAGCGCTTTCCTCACGCCGATCTCGCGCGTCCGCTCTGTAACAGACACGAGCATGATGTTCATGATGCCGATTCCGCCGACGAGCAAACTCACCGCCGCGATTCCCGAAAGGAGAAACGTGAAGATCTGCGTCGTCTCGCCAAGCGTGTTCAGGAAGTCGGCCTGATTCCGGATCTGGAAGTCGTCAGGAATACCGACCCGTAGCCTATGCAAACGGCGAAGCGTTTTCTGGATTGCCGCCATCGCCTGCGGAATCTCCGCCTCCGACGCCGCGAGCACTCCGATCTGGCGCAGCCTGTCGCTGCCGAAAACGCGAAATTGCGCGGTCGTGATCGGAATCAGAACCTGATCGTCCGGATTTCCGAATCCGCCACCGCTTCCTTTGGTGGCGAGGACGCCAACCACCTGAAAGAGAAATCCACCGATGCGGACGTTCTGTCCGACGAGGGTGGCCGCCGGCACCCCGAGGTTGTCGGGAATCGCCGCGCCAAGCACGGCGACGCTCCGGCTGGCGCGATCGTCACCCGCCGTGAACATTCTTCCCTCAGCAATCGTGTACTTGCGCACGTCGAGATAATTGGCCGTCGTCCCGAGTACGGTGGTATTGGTATTCGTGGCAAGGTACTGAACCTGGAGCTGCTTCTGCATCTCCGGTTCGACCGCCGCAACG
>DASWBC010000269.1:0-1539 GCA_036390815.1 Gemmatimonadaceae bacterium | reverse complement strand
AGATCTTGACGGTCATCAACCGGGTGCGGGCCGACGCCGATGGGCTTACGCAGGTCTCTGGACTGCCGCCTGAGCAGCGCCGCCTGGGCGAGGTCTACTTCTTCGTTCTACTCGCGGACGACAACCGCACAAAGAATCTCGAACAAGTGCGTAAGTGACTGACCGAGCACGGTTCATCAGGAAACTGGACGGGGGAAGCCGCTGGCGACGGAGCAAAAATTCTCATGATCATGCACAAGATGGCGGCAAGACGACAGGGCTTCATCGATCTCCACGCCGCGTTTCACTTGCGTGACTCCCGTCTCGGTGAAGCTTTCGACGAGGGATCGGCGTGGCCGCTCACGCCGTTCATGAATGTGATCATACCCTTGTGCAGCGCGGGGAGCGGCAACCCATCGTCCACGATAGCGATCCTGCGCAAACATGGCACAGTCCTGCTGGACGAATCGCTCGAGAAGACTACAGTCGAGGCCGCCCTGTCCACGACTCGCGAAGCCGTCGCACAGCTACGCGACATCGTTGCCGCTGCGGGCCCAGGATCGATCGGCCGCGCGTTGCGCGTCGCATTCACCTCTGGCCTCATTGACCCTGATCCAAGACTGTCGGCCTATCTCGACCCCGAAGGGGACAACACCGACGTCCTCCGGTCAGACAACCTCCCCGTGCTGGACGCGTTCATGCAATGCGATGTCGCAGAGCTCCCCGGATATGTCGAATACGTAAGCAATCAGTCGCCGTACTCGACGCAGCACGGCACAAAAGGCTCCGAGTTCCCCCGAGTGATCGTCGTCATCGATGACGACGAAGGTAAGTATTCTTTGTATTCGTACGAGAAGTTGCTCGGCCTACGGGAACTTTCCGCCCGGGACGAGGAAAACCGCGCGAGCGGGATCGACTCAGTCATAGAACGCACACGCCGACTGCTGTACGTCTGCGTTTCCCGAGCGATGAGCGCCCTGGCCGTCGTCCTGTTCACAGCAGACGTGGACGCAGCAATTCAGGCTTTGGAGGCCTCCGGGCTACCCGGAGCGGAAGAACCCGTGACGCTGGACAAGTTCTGACGGGCAGTGCGATATCGGCACGGAGTGCCCGCTGGGCTAGCGCGGCCAGTACGGCGAAGGTGGATCTCGCCTTGGATCGGTGATTGCAAAGCGGCGCGCGGGTGTCGGATCGAGAGCCACGATCCGCACTAGCCGCTGGCCGCTGCTTGTTTCCAGGTCCTCCATGACCTTCGGCATGGCGGAGATGATCGCGCCGAGGGCAAGCCCGAGTCCATAAGCTCCTTCCTGCCGCTGCCGGTAGCGAACGTGATGGAGGCCCGACCTCTTGATCGCGTCACACTCGCGTGGATCGCTAAGCTGGTTCCGATCCTTCGTGATGATCACGTCGTACCCGGCCTCACCAAGAACGCTGTAATCCTTCTTACCCGCCCATTTGATCTTGGTGATGTGATCGACCCTGATGCCTGGGAAGGACATGCGCCAAGGGCCCGAGCAGCTGCACAGCGGTGTCCTCATCGATGAGGATAAGCATCACGCT
>DASWBC010000268.1:0-2535 GCA_036390815.1 Gemmatimonadaceae bacterium | reverse complement strand
GCACGTTCGTCTTCAACGACTTGGCGCTCGCCCTCCCCTCGATGCAGATGGCGACCGCAGAGCCAGTCACGAATGCGTGTCGAGGGGTGAAGACCGCTCACGAGATCGAAATAATGCGATTCGCGAATCAGATCACGCTCGATGCGTACCGCGCCGCACACAAAACCCTGCGCGTGGGGATGACGCAGGCGGAGCTTGCCAAGAATGTGTCCGATGCGTTCTCGAAGCTGGGCTTCCCCGGTGGCGCGCTCGTACTGTTCGGTGAGTCGTCCGCGTACCCGCACGGTTTGCCGAAGCCGCGCTCGCTCGAGGAAAACCAGGTGGTCCTGATCGATGGCGGCACCACCGTGCACGGTTACCAATCCGACATTACGCGCACCGTCGTTTTCGGACGGCCCGCTCCGGAGGCGCAGAAGGTATTCGACATCGTGCACGAAGCGCAGCGGCAAGCGCTCGCTTTCGCGGGACCGGGCAAGAAGTGCGGTGAAGTGGATGGCACCGCGCGGAAGGTGATTACCGATGCCGGCTACGGGCCAGACTATCGAACGTTCATGCATCGCCTCGGGCACGGTATCGGCCTGGAAGGCCACGAGTGGACGTACCTCGTTCGCGGCAACCAGATCGTGATGCAGCCTGGCATGACTTTCAGCGATGAGCCCGGGATTTATCAGTACGGCAAGTTCGGGATTCGGCTCGAAGACATCATGGCGATCACGGAGAACGGAGCCGAGATGATGACGCCGCCGCAGACTTCGCTATCGCCCCTGGTGTAGGCTCGCTGATTTGTCGTTCCGCTAATTCAGGCAACCATGGCTACCCAGGTCATCTTCCTGTTCGGCCGCCCGGGCGTCGGCAAGCTGACTGTCGGTGAGCAGCTCGCGGCCGACACGGGCTACCGCCTTCTCCACAACCACGCGGTGGTGGATCTCGTGACCTCGCTCTTCTCCTTCGGATCGCCGCCCTTCATCGCGCTCCGGGAAAAGCTGTGGCTCGAGACGGTCGACGCCTGCATAACGGCTAAGCAGTCAGGTGTGATCATGACGTTCGCCCCGGAATCGACTGTCACCGACGAATTCATTCCGACTCTCAAGAAACGCGTCGCCGCCCGCCGCGGCGCTCTCCGCTTCATCGAGCTGCGCTGCGACGACGCCAAGCTCGAGACCAGACTCACCGCCGAATCGCGCGGGAAATTCGGCAAGCTCCGCGATCTCGATCTGTTCCGGAAGCTCGATGAGGCGGGAGCGTTTGACAGGCCCAAGATGCCGACGGCCGAGCTGGTCGTGGATACCGCCGACCGCGAGCCGGTCGAATCGGCACGATTGATCGCTGGCCATTTGCGTCAGACCGGGGTTAACCTCAAAGGCCGCCGGAAAAACTCGTAGCGCGTAACCATCCGTATCATTTTAGTCCTCTGGTCGCCACGCCCGAATTTCCGTACGTTGGGCACTATCAGAGAGACGGCTGCCCAGTCTCTTCGTGATCAGCTGCCTAACTCATTCTGGGGATTCCTCTATGAAGTGGCGCGCTCTCTCACGATCACCGCGATTCCGTCTTTTTCTCGCGGTTCTCTTCTTCGCTCCAACTCTCCTTCACGCCCAGGCTCAGGCGACCACCGGCGTCATTCGAGGCGTTGCCACCGACTCGAGCGGCAAGGCCGTTCCAGCCTTCGTCACGGCCCGTAATACAGAGACCAACTTTACGCGCACGGTAAAAGCCAGCGACGCCGGCGTGTTCGTGACAACACTGCTCCCGCTCGGCAATTACATCGTCTCGGCGAGAGCCGTCGGCTACTCTCCCGTCACGAAGTCGAACATCGCCGTCACGCTCGGCCAGACCGTTGATCTCCCGCTCGTCCTGGCACGAACCGCAACGCAGCTCACGGGCGTCACAGTCGTCGCCCAGGTCCCGACGGTCGATCCCACGCTCTCGGCGGAAGCGACACATCTGCCCGCAGAAGTAGTTAGCGCGCTCCCGAACAACGGGCGCAACTATCTCAATCTCACGCTTCTCACACCGAACGTCGCGGTCACTCAGGGGCCGGACGGTGACGTACTCAGCGTCGGCGGACAGCGCGGCATTCACAATAACGTTTCGGTGGACGGCGCCGATTTCAACAATCCCTTCTTCGGCGAGCAGCGCGGGGGCCAGCGGCCGCCATTCACCTTCAATCTCGACGCGGTGCGCGAGATGGTGGTCGTCGCGCAGGGCGCGAACGCCGAGTTCGGAAGATCGAGCGGCGGATTCGTCAACGTCATCACGAAGAGCGGCACCAACGACGTGCACGGCACGTTGCACTACTTCGGGAAGGACGGGGCGCTGTCCTCGGACGCGTCTCACGCGAATCTCACGCTCAAGCCCGATTTCCGACAGAACCAGTTCGGTATGACGCTCGGCGGTCCGATCGTAAACGACAAATTCTTCTACTTCGTCGCCTACGATCAGCAGATCTACTCGGAGGTGAAGCAGAAGACGCGTCCGTCGAGCCCCGCCCTCGACTCTCTGACCACATACCTCGGCACCGCGTTCGGTGGTGCG
>DASWBC010000267.1:0-4228 GCA_036390815.1 Gemmatimonadaceae bacterium | reverse complement strand
CGGCGTCATCGTCTGCGTGTAAGGTTTCACAGCTGGCAAGTAAAACGGGGACGGCTTCGCGCCGTCCCCGTTTTATTTGCGCGCTATCGAGGGCCGGTAGGTGAGCTTGTCACCTCGCTCTCGACGCTTCGTGGCCCAGGTCATTTTTTCGGGTCGAGAATATCTCCAATCTCGTGATCGGCTGCTTCGAGATGTAGCCGCGTTTCCCGATCTGACGCCCTCGATACCGATCGCCGAATGTCGACACGGAGTGACACGAGCTCTCCTCTCAATTGGCTCTTTGCGTCCTCTAGAAGTGGTGCTGGAGGAGTGAACCCGGGGAACTGCGGAACGGGCGTCGCAGTCACAGGCGGCGGGTTGAGCTTGACGTTGACCTGCGCCAGAAACTGATTCTGGAGTGTCCGTCGATACGGATCGATCGATACGCGCGATTGCGCCAGCTCGGTCCAGACACCCCGCCGCAAATCATCCAACATTGACGCCAGCGAGTAGGCGTCCGCCTTGTTAGTTGCAAGCGCTTCGTTTTCGATCAGCCTGTTCAGCCTGCCGTCGTTGAAAAGGCTCGTGAGCACTCGAGCCTGCGCGTTCGTGATGCGCGTGATCATTCCTCCTGCTTCAATGCGGCGAGCGATCGCGGGCTGAATCAGATACGACGGAGTCTGAAAGACGTTGTCATTGATGAAGCGCATGGCCTCCTGCTGCCTCGCCCTGGACAGCGGGGTGTAAACGGCGCCCGGCTGGCTCCCCGACTTATACTGGACGGCTTCGCCGCCGACGACTGTCGCGACGTGACCAGCCTCCGTGGCCCATTGGCCGACCGTACGGTCGTACAGCTCCTTCAGGTCGTCGTTGTCCTCGCCGGGTCTGGTCGCCGCGGACGATAAGTAGGTCATCACCCGACGGAGATTCCTGAATCCGAGTCCAGTCGACTTCACGGGGTCGGCATCACCGACGGCTTCGTTGAGCGTGCCGTATCCGCCTTCATTGTTTTCGGAGAATCGATACCACGGAACGGTGTCCTGCATCCGCGCCCACAGGTCCAGCGTCGGACGCTCGTCGTCCGAGGATCGGGCTGCCGGAATCGGCATGTACCCCCACATGATCGCGAACTTGTCGTAGGGGCCGATGCCGGGGACGATGTCCGGGAGCGCGATTTTGTCTTCAGGCTGCGCGACGTAGTTGAAGCGAGAGTAGTCCATGATCGAAGGCGCGTGTCCCATCCTGTGCACCCAGCTCGCACTCCGCACGCTGTCTGCCGGGTATGTGGAGCTTCCGATCTGATCGTGACGAAGTCCGAGCGTGTGTCCGATTTCGTGTGCAACGACGAACTCGAGCAGTCTGCCCATCAGCGAATCAGGGAAGGGCAGCGCGCGCGCTCGCGGATCGAGCGGAGACGCCTGCGTGAAGTACCAGTCGCGCTGGAGATTGAGAACGTTGTGGAACATGCGGACCGATCCATTCAGGATCTCGCCCGTTCTCGGGTCGCTTACGTGCGGCCCCTGAGCGTTCTCGATCGTCGACGGAAGCCAGCGGATGACGGTGTGTCGGACATCTTCCGGGGACCAGTCGGGATCGTTCGCCGGCGGGTCCATCGCGATTATCGCGTTCTTGAATCCGGCCGCCTCGAACGCCGGCTGCCAATCGAGGATCGCCTTTCTCACCCACGGCTTCCACTGCTCCGGAGTCGCGGGGTCGACGTAGTAGACCAGTGGCTTGACCGGCTCTGACAACGCGGCGTTCGGATCTTTTTTCTCCAGACGCCAGCGAGATATGTAGGACCGGTCGGCCGAGCGTTGTTCCGAAGTCCCGAAATCCACCTGTGCGATCGAGAAGTATCCCAAGCGCTCGTCCCACCGTCTCGGCATCATCGGCTTCTCTGGAAGGCGGACCAGGCTCCAGTGCGCGAGCACGCTCTGGGCTGGCTGAGGACCCTGGCTCTGACCACCGCCGCCTCCTCCTCCGCCACCGCCCGGTGTCGGATTGAGTGTGCCTGTTTGCGTCGCTTCGACCTCGACGTTGTCGGGGAAGGCGAGCGCGTTTTCAACGAACGAGCGTCGCTCATCGAGGCTTCCGCGAATGGCCGCGAACTCCGGGATGCTGGTGGTATAGAGACGAGTCACGTCGATGACGGCGGCGCTGTCCGGTCCGTAGGATTCGACGTTGAAGACCGCGATCACGGGGGGATAGTTGGCCGCCTGGACAGCGCGATATACCGGATTACTGCTGTCGGCCACGATTGCGAAGGATGGGGAGCGGAGGATGACTCGGTTTCCGGTTCGATCCCATCTCAGTGTCCGCTCGGTGAACTGGTCGCCCCCATAGTTGCCGAACTGGCCGCCGGGCAGGCGCGGGTTTGCGGCAGCTGCCCTCGTGAAGCGTCCGACGAGTAGCATGTCCTTGTTCAGCTCGTTCCTCGGGATCTCGAAGTACAGCTTGTCGTTCACTCTATGCACGGCGAACATGCCGCGGCGTGTTTTTGCGTCTCGCGTGATCACGCGGTTGTAGGGGCGTGGTTGCGCGGGAGCGTTTCCGCCCCCGCGAGCGGAGTCACCCCCGGCTCTGGTGCTGTCACCGGACGGTCCCTGTCCGTTGCGTTGGGGGCTGGGAGCGGTTTTGGGTTCAGGCGCCGTGGAACACGCGTCGGCGAAGAGGAGAGCGGAAAGAACGACGAGTTTGTTCAGCATTGTTCGCCAGTGAGGGGCTGGATGTGTGATGGAGACGTGCAAGTGGAATCGCTGTCCGAGTGAAGTCGACTGATTGTCTTTCGCGTTGCCCGGTCTAAGTGTTGGCGGCGACGAATATGACATTGGGGCGCGAAAGGATGGAAGGATGTAAGACGCCAGGGTTCGCGAGCCCGAAACGCGAGTTGGTCGGACATGGTCGATGACGGCGACTTGATCCATGCCGGATACTTGTGCGCAAGGTTCCAGATAGGCGCCCAGCTTATTGCGCGCTGTCCCTGGAATGTTTGGAGGAGAATCATGCGGACACTGTTTTTGCGTAGTCTGGTCGCCACGTTGGAATTGTCTTGCGCGCCGCCCTCCGCCACGGTGGGCCGACATGATTCGAACGTCATCACCAGCGAGGAAATCGCCTCGGCGCACGTGAACAATGTGTTCGATGCCGTGACCATCCTTCGTCCGTCGTTTCTCCGTTATCGCGGGGTGACATCCCTGGGTGCGGACACGTCGTGCACCAGTGATGCAGCGGGCCGCATGAACTGCAAGCCGCCTATCGCGGCTTTAGGGGGCGATATAGGTTACCCGCGGGTTTATCTCAATCACCAGTTCTACGGCAACATCACTTCGCTTCGCGGTATCAATGCGGGTGAGATCCACGAGATTCACTACTACAACGTGCAGCAGGCCTCGAACAGGTTCGGGCTGGGAAATCCTTCCGGAGTGATCGAAGTGGTGACTGGCTCGAACCCCTGAGCGCGCATCCGCGCGGGTGTATTTCCTCTCGTGCGGCTCGAAGGCCTGTGCAAGCCATTTACTCGATTGGGGCTCTAGATCGGGAGCACGATCTGCAGCTTTTTTCTTTCCCTACTGTCAACCGATGCCCGACCGAGTCCAGATCGCGAGCGTAGTACAGTTGGGCCTAAAGACACCGCGCACGAAGGGAGATGGCGGAGTTTGTCCGGGGCCATACGCCTCGATGGCCACTACATCGCGAGCCGAAACGTAGGTGTCCAGATCTCCGGGAAACATTGACCGCCAGGGTAGTCGATCGACGTAGGTGATGAGACAGCCTTGGACCCCGCGAAGAACCGGCCCGGTTCGACCGACCGTCTCGACAAGAACCGGCACGTGCCTAACAATATCCGATAAGCGCACGGGTTTCTGCTGGTCGATCTGATCCGGCGTAATGAAGTACGCTCCTTGAACCGAAGACTCACGGCGAAAAAAGCCCACCTTGTCCAGGGCAGCGGAGTCACGAGCCCACTGAGTTGCTTCCGCCACAGCCTGACCAGGCGTCAGCAGAGTGACATCGATGTGGTTGCGTG
This sequence comes from Gemmatimonadaceae bacterium, assembly GCA_036390815.1. Taxonomy (GTDB): domain Bacteria; phylum Gemmatimonadota; class Gemmatimonadetes; order Gemmatimonadales; family Gemmatimonadaceae; genus UBA4720. The sequence goes on along the minus strand of DASWBC010000267.1, from coordinate 222 downwards.
CTCGATCGCTGCGTTTCGTCGAAAACTTGGCGTCGGTGCGCACGGGCACGTAGCCGCTTTTGCGGACTACAAGCACCTGTGGACCGCCGGGAACGCCCGGAAGGCTGTAATTGCCGCGCGCGTCTGTTCGAGTTGCCTCGTTACTGCCTGGGACATATACGCGCGCGTCCGGAACCGGCTTACCGTCGCTGGCCGTTACCCTTCCGCTGACGGTCACGGTGC
>DASWBC010000266.1:0-4008 GCA_036390815.1 Gemmatimonadaceae bacterium | reverse complement strand
GCCGTAAGTGGCGTACGCATCGCCGCGATAGGTCGCGTCGTCCCATTTTATCCAGTCGGGCGGGACGTACATCCGCTCCACCGAGAACGCGCCATGGCGCGCGTGGTACTCAGCCGGAGACGCACCTTTCAGTCTCTCCTTCATCTCGTGCGCGCATTCCTCGAGGATTTTGCCCACCACCATGCACGTGCGCGAGGCAACCGTGGGGCCGCTGTCGGCGACTCGCGCCGTATCCGGCTGCGCAACCTCTACATCCTCGTATGGAATCCCGAGCGAATCCGACACGATCTGTGCGTGGGTCGTCCGCGTGCCCTGACCGATTTCCGTGCTGCCTGTGGCGATCCGTACGCCGGTGGGCGTCAGGTCGAGTCTCGCTCTCGATTTCAGGCTTAGCTCACCGCTGCCAGTGAAGCCGGCTCCGTGATAGAACAACGAGAGGCCCAGCGCGCGATTCGTCCCCTTGAGTCGCTCGCGCCTGCGCAGGAAGTCCGTGCGGAGTATCGCTTCCTCGAGCACCATGAGCGCGCTGGTGTCCTCACGCAACGTTTGCCCGGTTGCGGTCGTGTCACCGGATCGCAGCGCATTTATTCTCCGCAGTGCGACGGAGTCCATGCCCAGTGCCTCGGCTATTCGCTCCATGTGCACTTCGACCGCGAACTCGGTCTGCGGCGCGCCAAAGCCGCGGAATGCGCCATTGGGCGGAGTGTTGGTGAACACAGTCCGCCCGCGGATGTTGACGTTGTCGCAACGGTAGGGACCAGCCGCGTGGATGCATCCGCGCGAAAGAACCACCGGGCTCAGCGTGACATAAGCGCCGCCATCCATGAGAACATCGATGTCCATCGCCACGATGCGGCCATCGCGCATCACCCCGGTGCGATGACGCACGATCGCCGGATGACGCTTGGTGGTGGCTATCATGTCCTCCTCGCGATCGTAGATGATCTTCACCGGGCGCCCTGATTTGAGCGCCAGTAGCGCGGCGTGTCCGGCGATCATCGACGGATACTCCTCCTTGCCGCCGAAGCCGCCGCCCGTCTCTGTCTGTACCACTCGGATCGGGGGGTGCGCGCCGAACAGACACCTCAGCGCCTTGATGACGTAGAACGGACACTGCACCGAGCCGAAAATCGCGACGCCTTTCTTTCCCTCTACATCCTCCGGCACAGCGATGACGCCGTTCGGCTCGATGTAGACGTGCTCCTGGTGGCCGGTGCGGTACGTCCCTTCGACGACGAGGTCCGCTGACGCGAGAGCGCCGGCTGGGTCTCCCTTCATGATGTCGATCTTCTTGAACACCTGCGATGATTGCTCGGGATCGAAGAGCGGCTTTCCCTCTTCGTACTCGATCTCGACCCGCGCCGCGTTGAGACGTTCCCGATCCTCGTGCGCGAGCAGCAGAATCGGCTCCGCCATGTGGCGCACTTCGGTCTCGACGAGAAATGGCTGGTCTTTCTCGATCAGGTCCACCGAGTTGCGTCCGATGATGTCGCGGTAGTCGACGATGGTGAAACCGGCCGTATCAAAATCGAAGCGGATGGATCGCACACGGCCGCGAGGAATTGTCGAGCGAATCGTGCGGCCGTGGATCATGCCCGGGAAAGTGATGTCGTCCGCGTATCGTGCGCTTCCGGTGGCCTTCCCGATCCCGTCCTTGCGCGCGACGCTGTTACCGACTGCTTGCATGTCCTCTCGCGACCTAGGATGACTACTGTTTGTCGAGTCGGAACATGCGACGCTACGCCGCGCGAAGCAAGATTTTCACGGGGTGTGTAAAGCGCTGGACTACGCTGCGCCCACCCACCACATTGAAATCAATGAGGTTTACAACAAAGGATTCACTCGTGACGGTACCCGATCTTTGACCACTCACCGCGAGGTAGTGGACGCTCTCTCACGTGCCGCGACAGATGGCGATTCAGTCGTGCTCGCGACTGTCGTGCGCGTCACCGGCTCGAGTTACGGCGGAGTGGGCGCGCGGATGGTCATCCGCGACGACAGTTCGACTGTTGGGCTGGTGAGCGGCGGCTGCCTCGAATCCGATCTCGCTGAACACGCGCGGCGCGTGCGCACGTCCGGTCGCGCCGAGGTTGTCACGTACGACACGCGTAACGACGATGATGCACCGTGGGGACTCGGACTCGGATGCAACGGACTGATCGAGGTGCTGCTCGAGCCGCTGCCGCCGCTTCAGGCGAGGGACGTCGCGGCGCTGATCGATCAAGCGCTGGCGGGAGACGCGCCATCAGTTATCGCGACGGTGATACGCGCACTTGATTCTGCGAACGGCCAGCCCACCGTTGGCGCACACGCGCTTCTTCGCAACACCGACGTTCAATCGATCGGTGAGTGGGGTACCGGCTCCGTTCTGACGGACGCGGCGCAGAACGTGGTCGATGCACTCGCCGCGGGACGGCGCGGAATCGTCCGCGAGATCGGTCCGACTGAAGTGGCGTTCGAGGTCGTGATGCCGGCGGTCCGGCTCATCGTGTGTGGCACAGGCCCCGACGCCGCGCCAGTGGCGCGCTTCGCCTCTCAGCTCGGTTGGGACGTCACCGTCGTCGATCACCGCCCGCTCACGAACGCACACTCCGCGCGCTTTCCAGGTGCGCGTGTCGTCGAGTGTGCAGAAGCGCTCCAGTTGGCCGATGTCGTGACGCTTACTCCTCGATCCGCCGCCGTCGTGATGTCCCACCATCTCACCCGCGACCGCGACTACGTGCAGGCGCTGCTCGCTGCAAACGTAGGATACCTGGGCGTGCTGGGCCCTCGCGCCCGGACCGAGCGGATGCTCGCGGAAATCACCGCGGCGAGCGCAATGCCCGCGATGATTGACGATCGCGTCTTCTCTCCCGTGGGAATGGACATCGGTGGCGAAGGTCCCGATGCGATCGCGCTCGCGATCATTTCCCAGGTCTCGGCGGTGACGAGTGGGCGCGCGGGCGGACATCTGCGCGATCGCCGCGCGCCCCTGCACGCCGCCCGTCTCCCCGCCGCGACCGTCGGGAGCATCTGATCAACGCCAAATCGTCGCTTCGGATCGGGGCCGTCGTTCTCGCGGCGGGAGCATCCACGCGATTGGGGTTCCCGAAGCAGCTGATCGTGCACGAAGGCGAGCCACTAGTGCGGCGCACCGCCCGAGTTGCGGTTGAAGCAGGCGCGAACCCGGTGGTCGTGGTCCTCGGGGCGAACGCAGAGATGATCGCGCCGGTGTTATCAGGACTTCCGTCGGTGACGACAGCTGTAAACAGGGAATGGAGCACAGGACTGTCATCGTCCGTCGCCGCGGGTCTTACTGCTTTATTCGATATCGCGCCCTGTGACGCCGTGCTTGTCACTCTTGCCGACCAACCGCGCGTTGACTCAGCCGCCCTCAAGCGGCTGCTCGCTGCGTTCAGCGGCGACCGACGTATCGTGGCCTCGGCCTACGATGATACAATGGGAGTGCCAGCCGTATTCGGGCGCGAGCACGTAGACGCACTCAAGGCTCTCACTGGCGATGCAGGCGCCGGGGCCTGGCTGCGGAGCCGGCCAGGCGATGTTACATGTGTTCCTCTTGACGCGGCCGCCATTGATGTAGACACTGCGTCGGATGCGGCCCCATTTGCATCCACTTCCTAGACAGAGGATAGCATGGCCATAAACACGCAAAAGGTCCTGATCGGAGGCTTCGCTGCAGGTGTCGTGATGAACGTTATCGATTTCGTAACGAACAAGTACATCCTCGGCGCGCAAATGACAGCAGCATCAGATGCCTTCAAGCCGGGCCTGTCAGCTCAGATGATGCAAGGCTCCGCAGTAGCCAGTTACATCATCATGGACTTCGTGCTCGGCATCGCGCTGGTGTGGACTTACGCGGCGATTCGCCCGCGCTTTGGTCCCGGGATCAGGACGGCATTCTACGCCGCAGTCTTGTTCTGGATCGTCACAGCGGTCGCCATGACGGGATACCTGCACGCGGGAATGGTACCGATGGGACTCTGGATGTCATTCGCGCTCATCGGACTC
>DASWBC010000265.1:0-12932 GCA_036390815.1 Gemmatimonadaceae bacterium | reverse complement strand
GCATCACATCCTCGTCGACGATGTCGGCCAGATCGTCCACGCGCATGTTGTTATCGGTAGTCAAAGATGGCAGGTGCGCGCCGATCCGGATTCGCACGCCCGGCGCCTCCGCCCGGATCGTGCTCGCTAGCATCGAGCCCCAGGCGCAGGCCGCTTCACGCGACCGAGGGAGCTGGGCGTCATCGATCTCGTTTGCGAGATCGATGCCGCGGATCGCTGCATCCCCGGCGAGGGCGCGCGCGCACGTCTGCACCAGCACCGCCTGGGAGCGGAGAATGACAGGATCCGAGAAAAGATCTCCGGGGCGTCCCCGTGCGTCGAGCATCCAGGCCGGCCACCAGATGGTGCCGCTCATATTGAGGACGATGAGCGTCGGCACCACCTTGAGCCCGGTGTCCGCGGCCGCGCGGACTACTTCCACCAGCCGCCCGATCATGCCGCCGTCCACGGTTGACGGGGCGGGCAAGAAGTCCTTCGTACGCGCAAACACCCGCACGACATCGAAGCCGAGATCTGCCATGTGCGTCATGTCTTCGCGCACCTCGCCCATGTCGAAGTCTTCCCACATGTACATCGCGCTACGCCGCGGCCAATAGTTGATGCCCAGCTCGAACGTCACGCCTCCACCAGTCCCGACAGAATCTCCTGTAATGACAGATCGGCGACAGCCGTGACGCCATCGGCGGCGCCATAGTAGATGCGCACGAGATCCCCGTCCGTCAGGGCGCCGCACGTGAACACGACGCTGCCGAAGAATCCTTCGCGCTCGTACGGCGCTTCGGGTTTGAGAATCGGCTCCCTCGAACGCGCCCTCACTCGAGAGGGATCGTGCCGATTGAGAAGCAGGGCGCCGAGCGAGTAGGTGGGCGGCGAGCCGGTGACGCCGTGGTAGATCGCGAGCCAGCCATCTTCCTTGCCATGGTGAACGCGGAACGGCACCGCACCGCCTCCTACCTTCGTGTCATCCCAGCCGCGTTCCCTCGGCGTCGCGACGAGGCGGTGGCTCCCCCACGATTTCAGATCCGACGATCTTGCGGTCCAGATCGAATGCTGTCCCAGACCTTCCGGCATGGGTCTGTGCAGCGCCGCGTAGAGCCCACCGATCTTCTCGGGAAAAATCGTGACGTTTCGATTGGGCGGCGGGAAGATGATCCCGTGTCGCTCGAACGTTCTGAAGTCCAGGGTCGAGGCGAGACCCGTCCCGATTCCGTAGTGCGACACGGCGGTGTACGTGATCCAGTACACGCCGTCGAGGTGCGTGATGCGCGGGTCTTCGATTCCGAACGACTCGTAGGCGTTTTCTGCAACGAGTGCCGGTAGTCCCTCGACATCGAAATGGATGCCGTCAGTGGACCGTGCGACTCGGAGATGCGACATCGATGTGAGCCAGGTACGACCATTGTCGACCACGAGGCGCGGATCGCTCACATCCGGACCTTTCTCGGTGACTTGCCATCGCTTGATCTCGATGCGACCGGTGTCCGCATTGAAGATGGGCGCGGCCGCCAGCGCGCTCGACATCTTCCTCGGAGCCTCCGCCACGCGCAGCAGCAGCAACACCTGTCCGTCGTGCCGGATGACAGCGGGATTGAACACGCCCAGCACCTCGAAGTCCGGCCTCGAGGAAAGCACCATCGCCGGGGTGATGATCGGGTTCTCTGACGCGCGGGTGGCCATCACGCGCTACACACGGCAGAGCCGGACAGCTTCAGCGAGTGAAGTGCGCGGATCGCGTGTGGGTACGAATTCCTGCGCCACGTACCCCGTGAATCCCGATTCGGCGATCGCTCGCATGACTGCCGGATAGTTCAGCTCCTGGGAGGAATCGATTTCGTGGCGCCCTGGTACCCCGCCTGTATGGTAATGCCCAATATATCGGTGATTGTCGCGGATCGTGCGGATCACATCGCCTTCCATGATCTGCATGTGGTAGATGTCGTAGAGGAGCTTGAATCGGTCCGAATTGATCTGCTTTGCGAGCGCCACGCCCCACGCGGTGTGATCGCACTGATAGTCGGGGTGATCCCATTTCGAGTTGAGCAGCTCCATGCACAGCGTCACGCCATGCCGCTCCGCGAGTGGGACAAGGGGAGCGAGCCCGCGCGCGCAGACTGCGCGACCCTCATCATCGTTCTGACCGGCACGACTGCCCGAAAAACAGATCACATTCGGCACTCCGGCCGCCGCTGCGAGCGGGATAGCACGCTGATAGGCCGGGATGAGCCAGGCGTGATTCTCGACCCGGTTGAAGCCCTGCGTGAGTCGCGTGTCCGGGTTCGGGACGGTCGCGTATCCCATCGCGCACGTGAGTCCGTAGCGCTTTGGAATCGCCCATTCGTCGGGCTCGAGAAGCTCAACCGAGTCGAGTCCCAGCTCACGGGACATCTGACACAGCTGGTCGAGAGTGAATTGGTGGAAGGGCCACCGCGTGACCGAGAGCTTGAACGCCGAAGCAGACCGAGCGGTATCAAGCTCAGCTTCGCGCCGAGTTTCAGCCGCGATCAGATCTGTGGCTTCAGCGGGTGCGGGCATGAGCCCGATGAGTCCCGCGGCTCCGGCACCCGCTCCAACGAGAAACGTTCGCCGAGTGATCTCACTGCTCATTCATCCCTCCGCTCGCGTGGTGGCGAATGTGGGAGGTCAGCCCGCCTAGTGTCAAGCGAGTCAGCGGGCGGGGCAGGATCACCCGCCGGTCCTGGCATCCGTAGCGCTCAACGCCGAAATGCTTCAGATTCTTCGCGGTCTCCGCTTTAGAGGTCGCGGAGCGTAGCGCAAAAAGAGCTCGGCCGTCCACTTCTCTCTCACCGAAGAAACGCCATGAGCAACCTCAGCATCATCGACATCCTCGTGATCGTCGCGTACTTCCTCGTGCTGTCGGGGATCGCCTACTGGGCCGCGCGCAAAGAGAAAAACGTGAGCTCGGACTTCTTTCTTGCGAGCCGCGATGTCGGTTGGCTTGCGGTCGGAGCCAGCCTCTTTGCTTCGAACATCGGGAGCGAGCATCTCGTGGGGCTCGCCGGGACCGGAGCGGCGAGCGGTCTGGCCGTCGGCCATTTCGAATGGCTCGCGAGCTTTATCCTGTTGCTGCTCGGCTGGCTGTTCGTGCCCTTCTATTTGCGAAGCGGCGTGTACACCATGCCGGAGTTCCTCGAGCGCCGGTACAACCCTGCTGCGCGCTCGTACTTCACCTGGGTGTCCATAGTCGGCTACGTGCTCACGAAGATCAGCGTCACGTTGTTCGCCGGCGGCGTCGTGATGCGGGCGGTAACGGGATACGACTTCTGGACAAGCGCGGCGATCCTCATCGTCATCACCGGGTTGTACACGATTTTCGGTGGACTGCGCGCGGTGATCTATACGGAAGTGATGCAGGCCGTGGTGCTCATCCTCGGATCAGTTACCCTGATGTTCATCGGTCTCCATGCGGTGGGCGGGTGGTCCGGGCTCCACGACAAGGTGCCGCCTGACTTTTTCTCGATGTGGAAGCCGTCGAACCACAAGGATTTCCCGTGGACCGGAGTTGTCTTCGGTGCGCCGATCCTCGGCATTTGGTATTGGTGCACGGATCAGCACATCGTCCAACGCGTGCTCGCCGCCCGCAACATCCAGGAAGCCCGCCGCGGAACGATCTTCGCCGGCTATCTCAAGATTCTCCCGGTCTTCATCTTCGTTCTGCCCGGCATCATTGCCGCCGCGCTGTACCAGGATGTTCGGGGCGGCATGGCCGACTCGGCCTATCCCATACTCGTTACGCGCCTTCTCCCGATCGGGTTCAAGGGCCTCGTCCTCGCCGGGATGCTCGCCGCACTAATGAGCTCGCTTGCTTCCGCGTTCAACTCGTGCTCGACGCTCCTTACATGGGACGTTTACCGTAAGTGGAGACCCGCTGCGAGCGAAGCGCGGCTGGTGTTCGTGGGGCGTGTAACTACGGTGATTCTCGTGTTCCTGGGGCTCGCCTGGATTCCATTCATGAAATATGTCTCCCCCCAGCTCTACATCTATTTGCAGAGCATCCAGGCGTACATCGCGCCGCCGATCGCGGCGGTATTCCTCCTCGGCGTTCTGAGCCCGCGGCTGAACGGGAAGGGCGCCCTCGCCGCACTATGGTCGGGATTCGTGTTCGGCTTCTCGCGCCTGTTGCTCGAGCTTGGGAAAGCGAAGCTGACGATTGGATCATTCTGGTACTGGCTCGCCAGTATCAACTTCCTGCACTTCGCCGCACTTCTATTCCTCCTGTGCAGCGCAATACTTATTGTCGTGAGCATCATGACTCCTCCTCCAGCCACAGAACGTGTAGCGGACCTCACACTCCAGACCGTCGCGCCTTCGGATGCGGTAAAGACGAGTCCTCGAGAGCGGAGTCTGCAAATCGCGCTGTCGGTGCTGCTTGCCGCGATAATCGGTGCCCTTTGGATAGTGTTCAGATAATGACCTAGTAGCCGAGGTAGACAAAAGGAAGACGACCTGCGCGGAGCCCCCAGCCTTTAAGCTGGGAGCCCTGGTCAGGCCGTCTTCTTTTACTCTTGTTCAGCTCGAAGCAGTCTCGGTCAAACCGAGCGCGCAGTCGATAATTCCCGCCATGCAGTACGTCTGCGGAAAATTCCCCCACTGCTCCAGTGTGCGGGGATCGAGATCCTCCGCCAACAACCCGTGTCCGTTGCGGGCGGCGAGGACTTTCTCGAACAGCACGCGTGCTTCCTCGCGCCGCCTGCCTCCCATTGCCGCGAGCGCCTCGATGTACCAGAAGGTGCAAACGAGAAACGCATTCTCGGGATAGCCGAAGTCGTCACGCTCGACGTAGCGATACACAAAGTCGCCGTGCTTGAGCTGTTTCTCAATTGCGGCGACAGTCCCAGTGAATCGTGGATCCTTGGCTTCCAGAAACCCCAGTCGCGGCATCAGCAACAGACTCGCGTCGAGAGAGTCGCCGTCCATCGTCGCGGTAAATGCATTGCGCTTCACGCTCCACGAGCGGCGCGAGATCACCTCGTGGATATTTGTCGCGCGCGATCGCCAGTACTCGGCGCGATCGGCGAGCTGGAGGCGATCGGCGTACTTCGCCAGTCTGTCGCATGCGGCCCAACACATGATGCTCGAGTACGTGTGCACCCGCTCGGCGCCGCGCAGCTCCCACAGTCCGGCGTCGGGGACTTCATATAGTCGAGCCGCGTGCTCTCCAAATTGCTCCAGCTTCGCCAACAGCGCCTCGTCACCCGCCCGGCTCGCTCGCGAATTCAGAAAGAGAGGTGCGGCCGTAAGCACTGCCTCACCGTAGAGATCGTGCTGAGCCTGCTCGCTCGCCTTGTTGCCAACGTGCACCGGTCCCATGCCTCGATAGCCAGGCAGACATTTGGCTACGTGCTCCGCCGGGATTGGTCCTCCGTCGATCGTGTAGATCGGAACGAGATGCGCATCGTCAGTCGTTCCCGCGACGCCGAGGAGGAAGGCGAGGTAGCGCTCGATCGTTCGGGTCTCGCCGAGGCGGCTGAGCGCGTCGGCGGTGAAGTAGGCGTCGCGGGGCCAGCAGTAGCGGTAGTCCCACGTGCGGGCGGTGTTGGGAGCCTCGGGGATCGACGTCGTCATCGCGGGGATGATGGCGCCTGTCGGCTCGTATACGTTCAGCTCGAGAGTAATCGCCGCGCGGATCACCGCGTCGTGCCATTCGGCCGGGGACTGAAGCGTGCGCGCCCAATTGCGCCAATACTCTGTGGTTCGCTCGAGCATCGTGGTGCCCGCACTCGTAACGTCGCCCGTAATGGGTTCGTCGAGCCCGAACATCAAGGTGATGGTTTCGCGGACATGGAACAGCGAGCGGTCGACGATCACCTCGATCGGAGCGTTGGTGGTGAGTCGAAGCGCCTGCTCGCCGGCGAAGCTGATGTGACCACCCCCAAGCGCGTGCTGGCGTTTCGCGCAGCCGTAGTCGGCGGCGGGATCGACTCGGATGCGCAAGTTCGGCCTGCCTCCGATCGGTCTCACCTGGCGCACGATTACCGTGGGACAATGCAACTCGCCGGATTTATCGTAGCGTGGGCAGAAATCGGTGATCTCGACGGCGCCTCCCGTAGCGTCGTAGCAGCGGGTGACGAGTATCGGGGTGTCGGGGAGGTAATGCTGCTCGGTTCTTGCTACTCCGTCGAGCTCGATGCTGAACGCGCCGGGTTTGCCACGGGGCGAGTCGCCCGCGAGCAACGAGCAAAAAACCGGATCACCATCGAAGCGCGGGAAGCAACACCACGCGACGGCGCCTCCCGCGTCGATCAGCGCGCCGATGCTGCCGTTGCCAATGAGAGCGAGGTCGAGAGAGATCACTTCGGGGGTTGGCATGCGAGTGGACACCAGCTAAAGCTCGACAAACCAGGCCCGGGCGGCAAACTCACGGGCGCTAATGACGCAGCGGTCCCGGAGTGCCACATTATCCCAGTCCCGATCCTCGCGCCCGTGCGAGCGGAGAAGATTAATGACCAGGATGTACGCGTTGACTGGCTCGACCGCCGTGCTTCTTGCTACTCTCGCGCTGAGCGCGTCACCCGTCGTCGCACAGACGCGCACCGTACAACCGGTGCTCGCCTTCCCCGAACAGGGACTCGACGATCCGGCCGCGTACCAGGGGTATCAGACGCGCTTCTTCCGCGACACGAAGGGGAATGTCGTGCAGGTCTACCTCGACGCCCGGAGCGGACGCGTCGTGAATCTCCTGCCCGACGCGGTGAACGAGAGCGTCGGCTTCACCGTCCGGGATGGAGCGGGGAAGCCGATTCGCCTCGAGTGGGGATCGGCCGATGCGATTGTGTCGCAGGCAGGCAATCGCCGCACGATCGAGTACCAGCTCGTCGCGAACTCACCGCAGGTCCTGATCGGCTGGGTTCTGCTCGGCTCCATGCGTGTCGAGCGCGATCTCGGCTACTCGGGGCGTGAGCTCGAGCTGTTTGACTGGCCCACCTTCAGATTGCGGGAGCAGGAGGAGTTGATCGCAAATCTGGATCGCCTCGATCCGGCCGAGCGGCAGCGCCAGTTGGGATTCCTCAACGCCGGGTTGACATCGGATCTGAGGGCGAGGCTCGAGCCCGATCTCATCACCACCGGGGTGCGCGACCGGCGCGGAGTAACCGCGTCCCAGACGACGCTCGACGGGAAAACGAATCTTCAGCTCGATCTGAGCCCCGATCCGCGCGACGCTTCAATGATCGTGACGCTGCCGATCATCTCGATGCACGCCAACGCCAATCGTCCGATTCGATTCACCGTCCGCGTAACGACTGATGCGCCGGCGCTCACTCCGCTCGGGCGGGATCAGATATTCAACACGGCGTTTCTTCGCTTCCTGAGCGACGCCCGCGTCGCGGCTGAGCGCGCGCGCGGCAACGTTGCCAAGAATGCGGCTGCCGCCGCGACGGTCTCCCGATACCGCCAGCTCGAGCGCGACGTACGTGGGACCGAGCTGCTAAGCTCGAAAGAAAAGCTGATGGCCGGCCTCCCCAATTACGCGACATACTTCGGCCGCGACATGATGATGACCTCGCTGATGATGCAGCCGGTCTGGACCGATGCGATGCCGGAATTCGTGATCGCCAGCGCGCTGAGAAAGCTCGGGCCGGAAGGCGATGTCAGTCACGAAGAGGCGCTGGGCGGGCAGGCGATCCGTGAGAATGCCGCGGAATACAACGCGCACATGGCGGAGTATTTCCGTTTGATCCGGCGCGGAAGCCGGTCGGCCGCTGATACAGCGCTCGCCCACGCGCGCGCACCGCTCGCGGATCTGCAGAAGGTCCGGGAGAACTATCACATGCGCGACGACGAATTCCAGCTGCCGGTGGTCGTCGCGCGCTACCTCGGAAATCCCGCTGTGACGGCGGCGCGAAAGAAAGCATTCCTTATGGACTCGTCGGATGGGAGAGGGCCGCGCCTCGGCCTTCTCCTCAAAGAGCTCGCCCTCGTGTCGACGCTGGCCGCGCCCTACGCGCGCGATCCCGTCGTACAGAATCTCATCGGATCGCCGCGTCTCGATTCGACGCATTGGCGGTCGATCAGCTGGCGCGACAGCAACGCCGGCTACGCGAATGGCAGATTCGAGATGGACATCAACGCGATCTGGGTACCGCGCGCGCTCCGTTCGATTGGCGAGATTCTGGCGTCGCTCCACGCGATTGGGCTCTCCCAGAGCGATCTCGCCGCATTTGCACCGGAAAGCAGGGCAGGAGCGCCGCTTGGTGATTTGGCGCGTGACCCGGCGTTGCTCCAGCGCGCGATTCAGAACTGGAGCGGCGCGACGCGGCACTTCGTCGTGACACTGGCGCCCGAGGAGATCAAGACCAGGGTCGCCGCGAAGCTGCAATCGATTCCCTCTGGGGAGCGGGCATACTGGCGGGCGGAACTTGCCAAGACGGCTGCTGACACGCTGCCCCTCACTTTCCTCGCGATCTCCCTCGATTCGGTGGGCAAGCCAATCCCGGTCGTGAACACTGATCCCGCGACGTGGCTCCTGCTGCGAGACGGCAGAGATACCACCTCCGAGGGAATTGCCGCGGTTCAGCGCGATGTCAGGGCAATCATGCGACCGTACCCGGTAGGATTGTTCGTCGCTGGACTCGGTCCCGTGGTCGCGAATGATGCCTATGCATCACCCGCCGTCTGGGAGGCGTTTCGGAGAGACACGTACCATTCGCCGCGGGTCGTATGGGGGAGGGAAGTGAATCTGATACTACTGGGACTCGCGAATCAGATCTCCGGCGCAAGGAATGACAGCGCACGATCCAGGAGTCAGGAGCTCATTGAATACGTCGATGCGATGCGCGGCGCACTCATGCGAACCTACCTCGCGGTGGACTCGTCCGGGCTGAAACACAATGAGCTATGGAGTTATGAAATCGACGGCGGGACGCTCAAGCCGATTCGCTACGGAGCAAGCACAGATGTGCAGCTCTGGAACGTGACCGATCTCGCGGTACAGTTTGTTCTGAAGCGGCTCGGCGTTTACTGACATGAGGCTCACCCGGCTTTCCCTTGTGCGATCGACCGCGCACGCACTCCTCTGCGCCGCGTGCCTGCTTACTGGCTGCGGGCGAGCTTCCAACCCCAACGAGACGGTTCTCACGTTCTCCGGCTCCGCCCTCGGCGCCGAGGGGACGCTCGTCGCGAAGCAGCTGCAGCGGTTCATGCAGCTCAATCCCGGAATCCGGGTTGAGCTCCAGCGCACGCCCGACGACGCGTCGCAGCGGCACCAACTCTACGTCCAATGGCTCAATGCGCGGGTGGGCAATCCTTCCATCCTCCAGCTCGACGTCGTCTGGACACCGGAGTTCGCGGCGGCCGGTTGGGTGCTGCCGCTCGACAAGTACGGGCCGCCCAGAGCCGAGTTCTTTCCAGCGACGATCACTGCCAACACCTGGGCGGGGAAGCTTTACGCGCTGCCGTGGTTCGCGGACGTCGGGCTCCTCTATCGCCGCACCGACCTCGTTCCGAATGAGCCGAAGACGCTCGAGGAGATGGTGGCCGACGCACAGGCGGTGATGTCACGCCGCGGTGGACCCCGCTATGGAATCGTCTGGCAGGGCGCGCGCTACGAGGGGTTGATCACCGGGTTCGTGGAATACCTGGGAGCTTTTGGCGGACGCATCATCGACGACAAGGGCGAAGTCGTGGTGAATCGCCCCGAGGCAGTGCGCGCGCTCGAGTTCATGCGCGACGAGCTGTACAAGACGAACGTCGCCCCGCTCGACGTGCTCACCTGGCACGAAGAAGAAGCGCGCTTCGCGTTCCAGAACGGAAACGCCGTCTTCATGCGCAACTGGCCGTACCCGGTCGCGGCGATGAGCGACACCGCGCAATCAAAAGTCGCGGGCAAGTTCGCGGTTTCGCCGATGCCGGCGTCGGGAGCCGCTCCTGACGGACACTCCACCGCCGCGCTTGGCGGAGCGCAGCTCGCGATCAATGCCTACACGGATCACCCCGACGCCGCCTACAAGCTCATCGCCTATCTCACCGCGCCGGAACAGATGCTCGCGCGCGCCCAGGCGGTAGGGCAATACCCGACGCGCCCGGCGCTTTACAACGACGCGCGACTCCGCAGCGGAATCGCGATCCCGCTCGACAATGCTCGGCGAGCCATCGAAAGCGCGACGCCCCGGCCCGTAACTCCGATCTACACGGAGCTCTCCGAGATCCTGCAGATCGAATTGCACCGCGCGCTTGTGCGCCAGGCGGAGCCGAGGGACGCGCTCAACTCGGCGGCAGCGCGCATCAATGCCCTGATCGAGCGGACTGGGATGCGCAAGCTCATGACGGGTGCCGCGAAGGAATCGGCGCCATGAAAAGTTCCGGAAGAAATCACCGTAAGCACCACCGCCTTGGACACGAGGCCCGGCTCGGCTGGACGCTCGTCGCGCCAGCGCTCGCCGTCATCGCGTTCATCGCGATCTTTCCCCTCGGCTGGACCTTCTGGGAATCGCTGCACCTGCACGAGCTGAGGATGCCGTGGCTCGGGAAGCCGTTCGTCGGGCTCGCGAACTACATCGAGATCGCAAAGGATCCGCGCTTCTGGGCGGCGCTCGGTCACACCGCGTTCTTCACGGTCGTCTCGATCTCGCTCGAGCTCGTGATCGGACTGTACCTCGCGCTCGTCATGAATCGTGTCTTTCGCGGACGCGGGTTCGTACGCGCCGCGGTACTGGTGCCGTGGGCGATTCCAACAGTTGTGGCCGCGCTCCTCTGGCGCTTCATCTTTGAGTCGCAGGGCGGAATCGCCAACGCGCTTCTGGTCCACGTTGGAATCCTGAAGGAGCCGATGGTCTGGTTCATCGAGGCGTCGACGGCGTGGGTACCGGTGATTCTTTCCGATGTCTGGAAGACGACCCCCTTCGTGGCGCTACTGCTGCTGGCTGGACTTCAGAATATCGACCTGAGTCTCTATGAAGCGGCCGCCGTCGATGGCGCCAATGCGTGGTGGCAACTCCGGCACATCACGCTGCCGCTGCTCAAGCCGGCGATTCTCGTGACGCTGATCTTCCGAACGCTCGATGGATTCCGTGTCTTCGATCTGATCTACGTCCTCACCGGTGGAGGACCTGGAACATCGACCGAGCCGGTGGCGCTCTACACATTCAACGCGCTCCTTCAGAATCTCCGCTTCGGCTACGGCTCCGCGCTGTCGGTCGTGATATTCGCGATCACCTTCGGACTCGCGATGTTCTACGTGCGTGGACTGGGCGTTCGTCTCGGAGGAGAAGAGTGAGCATACCAAGCGCGGGCCAATTCGGCGCGCCGCCGGCGAAGAAGCCCCGGACCTCAGGCGTGCTCTGGCAAACGTGGGTATTCGGTGCAGCGCTGGTGGCGCTGATGCTGTTCACCCTCTTCCCATTTTACTGGGCATTCGTCGCGTCCCTCACTTCCGACGCAGCACTGTTTCGCGATCCCTCACTGTGGCCCCGGCACCTCATCTTCGATCACTACCGGGCGCTGTTCACAGAGCGTGATTTCATTACGCCGATCCGCAACTCGCTGGTCGTGGCGGGAACGACGACGATCTTCTGTCTGATCGTCGGGACGCTCGCGGCGTATGCTCTCGCCAGAATCGAGTTCCGGGGAAAGGCCGCGATCATGGGGTTCATCCTCGCGGTAACGATGTTTCCGCAGATCTCGATTGTGAGCCCGCTTTATCTGTTGCTCCGCTCGTTGCATCTGATCGATACGTACCCTGGCCTGATCATGCCGTACATGACGTTCGCCATGCCACTGACGGTGTGGGTCCTCACAGGGTCAATAAGACAGATCCCCAAGGATCTCGAGGAGGCAGCGCACGTGGACGGCGCCACCCGAGTGCAAAGCTTCACCAGAATTCTGCTGCCACTCGCCGTGCCGAGCCTGGCAACGACCGGGATTCTGACGTTCATCTACTGCTGGAACGAGTTTCTGTTCGCGCTCTCGTTCACGCTCGGACCAGAGCGGCAGACGGTGCCGGTGGCGATCGCTCTGTTCCGTGGGCAGTACCAGGTTCCGTGGGGGGAGATTCTGGCGGCGGCGGTTGTCGCCACTGCGCCCGTCGCGGCGATGGTTCTCGTGTTCCAACGGCGGATCGTGCAGGGGCTGACGGCGGGGGCGGTAAAGGGCTGAACGACTGAACTGAACTGAACAGAACTGAACAGAACTGAACAGAACTGAACGAGATCCGAGATCTCAGAGGGCATAGATCCCAGTTTGTAGAAAAGGCATGCCGACCGTACTCGGCAAATCAACGGCGGATAGTATGCGCCGGATTGCGCCAGGTCCGGTCGGAGCGTCTTGACCGTTCACTGAGATCTACGCCTCTCAGATCTCGGATCCCGTTCAGTTTGTAGTTTGCAGATCTCGGATCCCGTTCAGTTTGTAGTTTGCAGTTCTCGGATCCCGTTCAGTTGGCGGTCGAGATAAACGTTAGGAGAACAGTATGGCCCGAATTGCATTGGAGCACGTGGACAAAGTGTATCCGAACGGCTTCATCGCCGCGCGCGACTTGAGCCTCGAAGCCGCCGACGGCGAGCTCCTCGTGCTCGTCGGCCCCTCGGGCAGCGGAAAATCGACCGTGCTCCGACTGATGGCCGGCCTCGAGCGCGTCAGCGACGGCGTGATTCGCATCGGAGAGCGCGATGTCACGGACCTTCCGCCGCAGCAGCGCGACATCGCCATGGTCTTCCAGAACTACGCGCTCTATCCGCACATGACCGTCCGCCAGAATCTCGGATTCGGGCTCAGCATCAGGAAGCAGGCACCTGCTGTTATCGCCGGGCGGGTGAATGCGATCGCTGCCTCGCTCGGGCTGGAGGCGCTCCTCGATCGGAAACCCGCGCAGCTCTCTGGCGGGCAGCGCCAGCGCGTCGCGCTTGGACGCGCGATCGTGCGCGAGCCGCTGGCGTTTCTGTTTGACGAGCCGCTATCCAATCTCGACGCACAGCTCCGCG
>DASWBC010000264.1:0-2199 GCA_036390815.1 Gemmatimonadaceae bacterium | reverse complement strand
ACGCAATGGTTCCACTGATTCACCGCTCGGCATTAGTCCTCCCATAGAATGTCAGCACTTGCACTGGGTAGCGCGGAATTTTCTGTCTTTCGCCCGCTGCACGTCGCGTGCCTTGTGCGCCAGCGCCGAAAGCGCGTGTCTGCCATGTGGACACCGAATACAACTCCGGTGACGCGGCGTCAAGGAGCGATTTCCGCGCCTAGCTGGACGCGGTGGATTGGGACGTCAATCGCCTCTTTACCACGTTTACGAGCGCGTCGTAAACAGACGGGTCGATCTGCTTTCCCACGTCGATCCGGAGATGGTCCAGGGCCGCCAGCGGCTCCAATGGTTCGCGGTAGGCGCGCTTGGATGTGAGGGCATCGAAAGCGTCGGCTGCGCAGAGAATTCTGGCGCCCAGAGGAATCGCTTCGCCCGCCAGACCCAGCGGATAACCGACTCCGTCCCAGCGCTCGTGGTGGTGCTCGACGTACTTGAGCGGCTGCTTGATGTGAAAGAGCGGCGCGAGGATGTCGAGCCCGATACGCACGTGTTGCTTGACGTGCTCGAACTCGTAGGCGCTGAGCCGTCCAGGCTTGTTGAGGATTGTCTCGCTTATTCCAATCTTGCCGACGTCGTGGAGACGACCCGCAACCCGGAGGTCCTCGCATACGTTCTCCTCGAGGCCCAGCTCCTGGGCGAGCTGCCCGGCGAGCTCCGCAACGCGCTGGGAATGGCCTCGAAGGTAGAGGTCTTTGGCTTCCATGGCGTTGATGAGGGTCTCGGCGATGCCAATGGACATGAGGCGCAGGGATTCTTTCTCCCGCTCGAGCTCAGCGGTCCGGAGGGCGACCTCTTCGCGAATAAGCTTGTCAAGGCGGCGCTGCTCCATCAGCTCCGAACGCTTTTGGAGCGCGCGATCGACGGCTTGCTGCAGGTCAGCCAGCTCTACCGGCTTCATCAGATAGTCGGTCGCACCCGCTGACAACACCTCCGTCGCGGTAGCCGCATCGTTGACGGCGGTCAGCATGATGATCGCCAGGTCCTGGTCTCGTCCTATTGCCTTTGGAATGATCTGGACTCCCGTCAATCCGGGCATGCGCACATCGCATAGCATGAGGGAGAACGATTCCTTCTCCAGAATCCGGAGCGCGTGATCACCGGAGTCGGCGGTCTCGACCTCGTATCCGCGGGAGCGGAGGAATTTGCGCAACGCGAGGCGGATGGTCTCCTCGTCGTCGACCACCAGAATCCGGGTCACTTGCTGGCCTCGGTGTAAAGCGGTAGCAGAATCGTGAATGTCGTCCCTACCCCAGGGGTGCTCTCCACCGAGATAGATCCACTGTGCGCCTGAATGATGCCGTAGCTCACGCTGAGACCGAGTCCGGTGCCCTCGCCGGGAGACTTGGTGGTGAAGAAGGGCTCGAACACGCGCTGACTCACAGAGGGCGCCATTCCGTGCCCGGTGTCCGAGATCACGATCTGCACCATGCCCTGCTTGCGTTGAGTCGTCAGCGACAGATGGCGGAGCTGCGTTCCTTGCATGGCCGACTCGGCGTTCACGAGGAGGTTCAGCAGGACCTGTTGCAGCTTCTGTTCATCGCCGCGAGCTCGGGGGTTCGATTCATCGAGACGCATGTGAACCTCGATGCCGCCCGACCGGGACGCGAGCGCGCGAAGTCGCACGGTGTGCTTGACGATGGTGTTGATGTCGACCGGAACATCGCGCGCATCGGTCTTGCGCGCGAAAAGGAGCAAGTCGCGAATCACACCGATCGCCCGATCGGCCTCGCGCTTGATCAGGCTCACGGACTCGAACTGCTCTCCCTGGAGGTTGTCCTCGAGGAGGAGCTGGGCGAAGGTCGAGATTCCGGTGAGGGGATTGTTGAGCTCGTGTGCGACGCCGGCGACGAGCTCTCCGATGGCGGCGAGCTTTTCGGTCCGTCCGAGGTGGTCGGCGACCTTTCGCTCCTCGGTGAGGTTTCTGATTCCGATCACAAGCCCGACGATGTTGTCGCTTCCGTCGCGGATGCGGCTCAGCGTCACGGCGGCCGGAAACTCGGTTCCGTCCCTTCTCCGGTGAACGTGCTCGCCGATCCATAGCGGCTGGTCCGGGAGGATGGCCGGAATCGTCGGGGGCGATGAAATCTGGGTCGAGGCGACCACGAAATCGTCGATAGACAGGCCCGCGATGTCGTTTGCGTCGTAGCGATACTCCCG
>DASWBC010000263.1:0-2673 GCA_036390815.1 Gemmatimonadaceae bacterium | reverse complement strand
GCGCTCCCCGAAGATGCGAGTGAAGCTGCCGCTGCTGTCCCGACACCGCGCAAGCCGCAACCACGCACAGCTCGCGGGTCCGAAGGTCCACCCCGGGCCGAGAGAGCACTTTGCCGTAGCCATCGACGATCATCCACTCGTCGAGCGCTGGGTGCAGCTCTCGAATGTTCCGCCGCAGCTTTTCGTAATGGTCTCCGTACACGATCGCGCAGGTCTCCTCGCCCCGCGCCCTCCAGAAACCGAGATCACCCACTGACGCCTCGGCGTCTTCAGGCGGTGCCGGCCGGCCGGATGTGGCCCGCCACGTCCGGGCCGCGTTGAGCGCCCGCGGGAATCCCGCGAACAGATAGGACTGGAGAATTATCTCCTCAACGGCGACAGGATCGACTTCGTCTATGGCATCGGACATGACGGCTCGCACTTGGCCCTCCGGCGAACCGGCGATCGCGCCCGCGATCCTTACCAGCTTTCTTAGACCGGCCTCGAGTGGAGCAACGTTAGTCCGGGCTTCCGCTCCGGATGTCATCAGGCGTCGGCACCCATCATCGCTTCACGCGACGTCCGCCCGCATCGTCACTTCTCCTACGGACTCTCCCCGCGTGTTCTTGACGGGCTTGTGCGTCAGCTCAGCCAGCCTGGCCGGCAGCGGATCCGGCAGCGCGTCGATCTCCTGGAGCAGGCGAAGGAGCGCAGGCACCTGCGCGCGCTGCGCCCCGTCTTCCACCTTGATCGCGATTCCGATGCCCCGCTCCGGCAGGAGCGCGCAGTGCACGCCTTCCGCGCCAACCTTCGACACAACCCGGCCGTTCGTCTCCGCGATCAGAGCGGAATCGAACCGATCGGTGCCGCCGACGAGGAATGGATTGTTGCTCATCGCGGTCACTACGCGCAGCGGGTACTCTTCGCCCCGTGCGGCGGCGACGGCGAACCGCGAGTAGGCCCGCGCCATCCGCTCGAGCGTCATTCCGAAGACGACGACTCCGCAGCCATCCACCGCCTGGGTGATCTTCCCGCAGGGAACCCCGGTCCAGAGTGAGATCTCGTGCAGAATCGCACGCTGGACGTTGTGCTCGCGCCCCTCGTAGCCGCGGGTCGCCCAACCTTTCCGACGCGCCATCGCCAGCATCGCCGAATGCTTGCCGGAGCAGTTGTTGTGAAGTCGCGTGGGACGATCGCCCGACTCGCGAACTATTTTGGCACCGCGCTGCGAGGACGGATCGTGCGGACCGCAGGCGAGATCTCCCTCCTCGAGCCCAAGGTCGCGGAGCATTCTCTCGACGATCGCGACGTGCTCCGGTTCCCCACCATGGGACGCGCAGGAGATCGCGAGCTGCTCCTCACCCCACCCGAGCGCATCGAAGCCGCCGGAGCCGAGAAATGGAAGGACCTGGAACGGTTTGGCGCAGGAGCGCCAGTAGGTGAAGGCGTCCGCATCGCGGGCGGTGCCAAGCAGCTCGTCGCCATCCCCAACCACGGCGGCGTGTACTCGATGTTCCGACTCGATTCCTCCCCCGCGGGTGACTGCAACATCGATTTCGTACGTCTTGATCACATTCCAAGGTAATCTGTCGGCGCCTAGAATACCTTAATCTGAAACAGCCCCGGTGTGTATCGCCTCGGATCGCGACGAACTTCGACCAGAACTTTATTCAACTCGGTGACGGTCGATACCAGTTGGTCGTACAGCTGCTGGTCGGTGAACAGCTTCTGTACAGTGCCCTTCCCGCTCGCCATCACGTTCATGAGCGAGTCGGCCCGCGAGACGACGCTTACCAGGTGAACATAGAGCGTGTCGTCGTGGAGCAGCTTGCCCATCGAGCCGCGCCCGGTGTTGATCTGGGAGATCAGCGTGTCGGTGGACGCGAGCGTGCGATTCAGGCTGTAGTAAAGCTGAGGATCGTCGAGCAGCCGCCCGATTGTTCCCCTCGGATTCTCGAGTCTCGCCATCAGCGAGCTCGTGCGCGACAGCGTCGCGTTGAGCTGGTCGTACAGCTGCCGGTTCGTGACGAGCTGGCCGAGCGTCCCCTCTCCGCGGTTGATGCTGGTGGTGACTTTGCTCAGGTCCTGAGTGAGTCGGACAACTTCGTTGATCGCGCCCGATGCCTGCTGCACGACGGCTTCATAGTCGATTGACGGGGCGATGGGGAGCGTGTCACCCTCGTGCAGCGCGCGATACTTGGGCGTGCCGACGGTGATGTCGAAGACTTTGTCGCCGAGGAGTCCCATCGTCTTGATCCTCGCGCGTGAATCCTTGCGCACCTGTTCCCGGAGCGCGCTGTTGACTTCGACGATCAGCTCGAGATTCCTCGTCGTATCGGCGTCGACCGGCAGGAACTTGATCTCCTTGATGCTCCCCGCGAGCTGTCCCGCGACCGTGACAGGGCCACCGATTCGCATGCCGGTGGCGCTCGCGACGTAGGCCACCAGGCGATAGCGCTTTCCGAACAGGTTCCCGGCGTCGCCCAGTTTGAGAATGGCGATGCCAATGATGATGAGTGCTACGAGTATCAGCACCCCCACCTTGAGCTGGTCCCAGGTTATGAACGACGATCGCTTCATCGGCTAAAAAATATCACCGGCCGGCACAAAATCCTTTCGGAAATTCGCCGAGATGGCGTTCGTCATCAGAATCCACAGAAATTCGCCCACATGGCGTTCATCATCAGAATCCGG
>DASWBC010000262.1:0-3912 GCA_036390815.1 Gemmatimonadaceae bacterium | reverse complement strand
CAACCTTCATCTGCGAAGGATCGGAGAGCCCCGCGGCGTATTTTTGCTTGACGTTCCCCCAACGCGCAGTGGCCGCGGTTTCCAGTCCCTTGGGAAACAGCCCGAGGAGCTGAACCACGCTCTGGTCGAGGGTCACCGTTGGATTAACGACGACCACTGGTCGCCCGTCTCCAGCATGTTTTAACTCGTTCGGGTTCTCCGAGCATGCGATCCCGAAAACGCACAGCCAGGCTGCCAGACACGACAAAGCGGTACGCTGCATAAAGCATCTCCGGGGCCAAGGGAAACGAACCTCTTGATCAGCCAAAAGAGTGTTTATTGCGGACTGCAGGATAAATGGTCGCCAATTCCTGTCAAGAGAATTCGCATTCGGGGGGATCCGCTGCCTCGATTGACGCGAAGCTGTCTGGCGTGCATCGGAAAACAGCCGTATAGTAGGCCCGCTGGCTTCCCGATCCCATAGGAATGTCGTCCTCTCTCGACCGCCTGAAAATCGCCATCGCTGACCATTACGAGATCGAGCACGAGATCGGTCACGGGGCCATGGCGACGGTCTATCTGGCGCGCGACCTCAGGCTCCATCGAGAGGTCGCGATCAAAGTTCTCCTCCCGGAGCTCGGTTTCGTCCTCGGGCCCGAGCGATTCCGTCGTGAGATCGAGCTCGCAACAAAGCTTAGCCATCCGCACATCCTCCCCATCTATGACTCGGGCGAGGCGGACGGCGAACTGTACTACGTCATGCCGTACGTGGCCGGCGAGTCGTTGCGCGCGCGACTCAATCGCGAGCGCCAGCTGCCGCTCGATGAAGCCCTGCGCATCGCGGCCGAGGTCGCGAGCGCGCTCGACCACTCGCACCGACACGGAATAATTCATCGGGACATCAAGCCGGAGAACATCCTCCTCGAAGACGGGCAGGCGCTCGTCGCCGACTTCGGCATTGCGCGCGCGGTGAGCGCGGTGGGGGAGGGAAAGCTCACGTCGACCGGCGTTTCGCTCGGAACGCCGTCGTACATGAGTCCCGAGCAGGGGATGGCCGATCCCAACCTCGATGGCCGAACGGACATCTACAGCCTCGGCTGCGTGCTCTACGAAATGCTCGCGGGGCAACCACCGTTCACGGGTCGCACGACGCAAGCGGTGATCGCGCGTCACTCGCTCGACGCGGTGCCGTCGCTCAGCACCGTCCGACAGACGATCCCGGAAGACGTCGAAGACGTGGTGCTTTGCGCCTTGGCCAAGGCGCCGGCCGACCGGTTCTCCACCGCTGGCGAATTTGCGGACGCGCTGAATGACTGCCGGCAGGGCGGCACCGGCAGCGTGCGTCGGACTCGATCAGGCACGCGTCAGAGGGTGAAACCGAAGAAGTGGGGCGTGATCGCATTGTTCGTGGCGCTCGGAATTGTTGCCATCACCGGCGCTGCATGGGCGGGCAAGGCTTTCGTTTGGGACGCCTGGCGCCGCTCCGCGACGAACATCGGAGCAGCTGGCTTCAAACCACAGCGCATTGCCGTTCTTTACTTCAAGGACATGAGCCCGAAGAAAAACCTCGGCTACCTCGCCGACGGTCTCACCGAAACGCTGATCAACCAGCTTAGTCAGGTGAGCCCGCTCGAGGTCATATCCACGGGCGGAGTCAAACAGTTTCGCGGTGAGGACATCCCTCGCGACAGCATCGCGCGCGCACTCGAAGCGGGGACGTTGGTGGATGGAACCGTCGCGCCCGAGGGCAACAACGTACGCGTGACCATGCGGATCATCGACGGGAACAGCGGCGCGGTATTCGATGAGCCCAAATCCGTCGTCGGATTACTCGGTAACCCGCTTGCTCTCCGGACCAAGCTCGCCGAACAGCTTTCGCTCATGCTCAGGCAGTGGCTTCGCGACGAAATTCGCCTGAGAGAGCTGCGCGCGGGCACACAAGACCCGAAGGCCTGGTCCCTGGTTCAGCAAGCCGAGAATCTGCGCAAGAACGCCGATGTGCTCGACCAGGGTGGCAATCGCGCCGGTGCGACGCGCCAGCTCCTTGCCGCGGACTCGCTGCTCGTACAGGCCGAGTCCATCGACCCTCATTGGACCGAGCCGTTGGTGCTACAGGGAAGAATCGCACTCAGACAGGAACGACTCAGCGACGATCCGGCGGAGATCACGAAGTGGATCGACTTCGGGCTCGCCCATGCCGACAGCGCGATCGCACTCGATCCCCGCGACGCGGACGCTCTCGAGCTTCGCGGGACGCTTCGCCCCCGGCCGATCGGCCGCGGTCTCGTCGAAGACCGCCGGAAAGTGGACGAACTCGTTGCATTGGCCGAAAAGGACCTGCGAGCGGCGATCGCCCTGAATCCCGAGCAGGCGGGCGCCTTGAGCGTGCTCAGCGCAATTCAGTACCTGAAGGGCGACGCCGTAGAGTCCCACACACTCGCCCAGCGGGCATACGAAGCCGACGCGTACCTGGCCGCCGCCCCCGACATACTGTGGCGGTTGTATGCGACGTCGTACGACCTCGAGCAGTTCGTTAATGCCAAGAACTGGTGCGACGAGGCGACGAGGCGGTTCCCGCACCATATCGTTTCGGCGCGCTGTCATCTCTGGATCATGACGGCCAAGGGCGCGAGCCACGACCCGGCCGAAGCATGGCGTCGCGCCGACGACTACGTGGCTGCCGTGCCGCCCCAGGAGCGCGAGTATTACCGTCATGAGGGACAGATCGTGGTCGCCGACGTGCTCGGGCGCGCCGGACTCCCCGACAGCGCTCGCCGCGTCCTCGTCCGTGCGCGCGCGGACCGGACCGTCGACCCGCGCGGCGAGCTCATGGGATACGAAGCCTTCGTCCGCACCCAGCTCGGCGACAAGAAAGAGGCAGTCGATCTTTTGCAGACATACCTGACCGACCACCCCGAGCATCGGGGCGGATTCGCGAAGGTAAATGCGTGGTGGTGGCGGGATCTCCAGAGCGACCCCCGGTTCAAGTCTTTGATCGCGACGGGAGGGTAGGCTCGGGGCTGCCGGATCGCGGCGCGGGACAGGCTCAGGGTCGCCAGATCGCGAACGCAGGCAAGGAATCGGATCGCCGAAGGGTGTCCCGGTAGCGCGCTGTCGGATAATCGGCCATCGCGCTTTCTGCTGATGCCCCTATATTGGGTCGCCCAAGCTCAGCCTTATCCGGCGCGTTCCTTCTGAATGCGCCCCCGCTCCTTACGGAGGTCAAAGATGAAAGGTCGTCGGCTGCTCACTCTTGCGGTGCTCGCTCTCGCATTCGCATGCGAAGACCAGAAAGCGCCGACCGGACCCGCGGGGCTCAAACCGCCCGCGAACCCCTCCGCGATGATCAGCGATGGCGCTCACGGGGGCAATCCCGATTTCTTTTTCCTTCCTCCGCTGGTGGCGAACCCGGAGAACTCCCCGAACTACGATCGGGGGAAGGCCAACAACGCGCTCGAAGCCAGCCTGGCGGTCGAGATCTGCGAGCTTAAGGCACCTCCCGTAGATGCCTCGGGCAATTTCTTTGCGACCGATTGCGTCGGCGGCCCCCCTCTGAAAAGATTCGAACCCGGGACCGGAGCTGTCCGCCAGCAGGGCTCGGGGGACGACGGGTTCTACATGGCCCAATGGAAGACGAAAGAGTCAGCTCTGATTCTCTCCAAGTTTTACCGCATCAAAGTCTTTATCGATGGAGCGCTCGACACCCTCGGCATTGCTGATCTGGATCCGGTAGCCAATCAGAAAGAATTGAGGAACACGCGCACGGGCGAGGTCATTCCACTGCTGGATGACGGGACGCTTCCCATCAAATTCCGTGTGGAAAAAGGCGCGCTCTGCCCGGTAGGGGTGGTGCTGTGCAATTCGGTTACGGTTACGAACAACAACCCGACGGGCTTCCAGATCGTGACGGTTGATGGAAGCGCCGGTGCCGTT
>DASWBC010000261.1:0-7667 GCA_036390815.1 Gemmatimonadaceae bacterium | reverse complement strand
GTCGACGGAGACTACAACACGTCGTTCGAAGCGGTGACCGGGATTTCGCTCGGTACTCTTGGCGCGAGCTGCGAGCGCTTTCTCAGCGATACGGATTCGATGTGGAACGATACGCTCCCGCGGGTGCTGAAAAAACTTCTCGGGATCAAGCCATCTCAGGCGAAGCGCGCCGATGCGCTCGCCCTGTTCAGAGCCTCCGAGTTCGACGACGCGTTTCCCGGCAACGAGATGGAGACGGTGATGCGGCGACAGGTTCTGGAGATGGGAATCGACCCAACGGCGGATGGCCGGATCATCTTCGATGTGGGCGAGCGCGAAGGGAAGAGATCACGCGCATTCTGCTCTCCGGTACGCGTGCCGGAGGAAGTGTATCTGGTGCTGCGACCCCACGGCGGCCAGAGCGATTACAACACCTTTCTGCACGAGCTGGGGCACGCGCTCCACTTCGCGTACGCGAGTCCGGACTACCCGTTCGAGTTCAGATGGCTCGGCGACAACTCCGTCACCGAGGCGTACGCGATGCTGTTCGACCACCGGATGCAGGACAGGGGCTGGCTTCTTCGCTACACGGGGTTGGGCACCAATCGCGTCGGAAAATTCTTGCGCTCGGCGGGATTCGAGGAGCTGCATTTTCTGCGGCGCTATTGCGCCAAGTTTCTCTACGAGCGCGCCCTTTATAGCGGCGAGGTACGCTGGTCGGACCTGCCCGACCTGTACGTACAGCTTCTCAGTAACGCGACGGGATTCGAGTACGACGCGGCCGACGCGTTCGTGGACGTTGATCCGAGATACTACTCCGCGCGATACTTACGCGCCTGGCAGCTGCAGTCGGTCCTCAATGAGGAGTTGACGACCCGTTTCGACGTGGACTGGTTTCGGAATCCGAGTGCGGGGCCCTGGATCGCCAATGAGTTGTTTGCGCAGGGGCAGCGCGAAAGCGCGGAAGAAATCGCGACGAGGGCGGGTGCCGGCATGCTGTCGTTCCAGCCGCTCGTGAGAAAGATCGAGTCGCTGCTGGCCTGATTCACTTCGGCGTCTCCCAGAAATCGCGCTTCCGTCTTGTCGGCGCACCTTCATGGATCTCTGCTTGGGTCGAGTCGGGGTATCCTCTCCGGCGCTACGCTCGCTTGGTCGGAGCCCCTAACTACGCTCCCTCGCTCCGCTCAGTCGCGGGTCTCCTCCTCGCGCTCGCTTTGGAAAGCGCCTGCGAGGACACCCCGCCTCTCCCGGTAGAGTTCCGTGAAACGCGCGCCTCCAGCTTGCGCGCGATTCTCGTTGACGCCCGGGCGAGTCAGGCTTGGCTGGCGCACAGACTAACTAGCTCTCGACGCGGCCGGTCTGCGCGTGCGGACCCCAAGGGCCACGGACTAACTGCGGCGACGAGAAGCGCGACAGACGCCAGCGCTCACCATTCAAGCGATGTCAGCGGGAAGGAGGGAGGGGGTCCTCGTAGCGGCTTTCCAAAGCGAGCGCGAGAAGGAGACCCGCGACTGAGCGGAGCGAAGGAGCGCAGTTAGGGGCTCCGACCAAGCGAGCGTAGCCGCGAAGGGGACCCCCTCCCGACTGACCAGCGCAACGACCTATAAAGAGAAGCGCTGGCAACTGCGCAAGCTTGTAGCGACTGCAGGCCGGGTCTAGATTGCACGGATGTCACAGCCCAATCGCACTCTCCAGGAAACAACGACCTCGCACAGTCCGGCCGAGGTCCTGCGGTCGGCGAAGGACTTTTTCGCCCGGCAGACCGGCATCTACGCCGCATTTCCTGAGCAGGAATCGAAAGCGCATGTGACACTGCGCGGACAGGGCGGCGAAGAAGTGGTGATAGCGGCCATTCCGGGTGCGGGCGAGACGAAGGTTACCGGCTCGACCTACCTGTTCGGTCAACAGATAGCCCGCTTCTTCGCCACGCTCGCGCCGGTGCCGCTGGCCGTCGCGACGGAAGGCGGCGAATGACCGCACCCACACCTTTCGTCAGCGGGCTGAGAACGCAGGGTGGAGCATTCAAGCTCGGCTCGCCGTCCGGGAAAGCGGTGCTTCAGCTGAGGGCACAGGTGCTCGAGGCCTGGGACGCAATCCGAATCGATGCGGATCCTTCGGCTTCCGTCAAAAGCCTCAAGCACCTCGCATTGAAAGAGCTCTATCCCGGCGTTCAGAACGACGATCAGTACATGGTCAAGCTGCACGGCTGGGAGATCCTGGACGAGGATGCCCCGATCTCGTCCACGGCGGCGAAGAACGGATCGATTTTCCTCATCACCGACCGCCGCCGGCGACCGGTAGAGTAGGCGTCCCGCTCAATGCGGGCCGCGTTCATCTCCCACAGCGACTGCGGACGCCACGACACCGGCTGGGGCCACCCCGAGCACGTCGGTCGTCTGCGCGCCATCACCCGCGCGCTGCGTGACGACCCGGATCTGTTTCACTCCATCGAACATCTCGAGGGACGGCACGCGACGATCGATGAGCTAGAGCTTGCGCATGATCCTGCCTACGTCCGCTCGGTCAGGGTAATCGCCGAGCAGGGCGGCGGGCGGCTCGACGCGGATACGGTGGCGAGCAGCGGATCATGGGAGGCGGCTACCGCTGGCGCCGGCTGTGTCCTCCTGGGCGTGGATCTCTCGGTCAGCGGCGTCAATCCCCGCAGCTTTTCGGCGGTGCGCCCACCCGGTCACCACGCCGTCCACAACCGCGCCATGGGATTCTGCCTCTTCGGCAACGTCGCGATCGCCGCGCATTATGCGCGGAAGAAACACGGCTTACGGCGGATCCTGATCGTCGACTGGGATGTTCACCATGGGAATGGCACCCAGGCGTTGGTGGAGAACGAGCCGGACATCCACTTCGTCTCGATGCATCAGTGGCCGTGGTATCCCGGAACGGGCGCGGCCGACGATCGCGGTCCTCATCAAACCGTCTGGAACATTCCCAAGCCTGGCGGATTGCCGCGTTCGGAATACGTCGAAGCGCTCGAGCGAGGCATCGATGCCGCCACCGAGGGGTTCGTGCCCGAGCTCATACTCGTTTCCGCCGGATTCGATTCGCTCGCCCATGACCCTCTGGGGGGATTCACACTCGAGGTTGACGACTTCGAGGCCCTCACCCGCTCGCTCGTCTCTCGCGCGGATTCCTGGTGCGGAGGTCGCATCGTGAGCGCGCTGGAGGGCGGATATGCGCCCGAAAGGCTGGCCCTGGCTTCGGTTCGTCACCTGGGCGCGCTCGCCAACTAACCGCTAACTTGAAGGCTCATGAGCGCCGCACTAAAACCGCTACAGGAGGTCAGGCCCACAGCGGAGCCGCACCCCTGGAGCTGCCAGTACAAACCGAGCGGCGGGATGAGGCAGAATCTGTCCCGCGACGAAATAGCCAGCGCCCTGGCTTCAGGTGACGGGACGCTCTGGGTCGACGTCGACACCCGTGACACCGCCCAGGTCTCGATTCTGAACGACATCTTCGATTTCCACCCGCTCGCCATCGAAGAGGCCGTCAGACCTGAGTCCAGGGTCAAGCTCGAGGAATTCGACAGCTACGTGCTCCTCATCGTCCGCACGATCGCCTTCCGCGAGACAACGGACGATCCCTACGACCTCGATACGGTCAACCTCAGCCTCTTCCTCGGGAAGAATTATCTCGTCACTGTGCACGGTGAGGACACCAACCCCGTTGCTGCGACGGCCGAGCTGCTCCAGCGCAAGCCCGAGCTGGTCGCGCACGGACCGGCGAGACTGATGCACGCGATAGTCGACCAGGCTGTCGACGCCTACTTCCCGATCATCGACAGACTGGATGAGTTCATGGACAGTCTGGAGGAGAAGATCTACGGTCAATTCGACCAGAACGCGCTCCGCGACGTTTTCGCGGTCAAGCGCCTCGTACTGACGCTGAGGCGCCACCTGGCGCCCGAGCGGGACGCTTTGAGCGTGCTCACCAACCGCCCCAGCACCCTGCTGACCCCGGACACCCAGATCTATTTCCGGGACATCTACGACCACGTCCTCCGCATCTACGACTCTCTCGAGACGTTCAGGGACCTTCTGAGCAGCACTCTGGACAGCTATCTAACACAGGTATCCAATCGTCTAGGTATGGCGACCAAGGCGTTGAGCGTCGTCGCCACTGTCACGCTTCCATTCGTCGTGGTGAGCGGGATGTGGGGAATGAACTTCGAACGAATTCCGCTTCACTCTAATCCGCACGGTTTCATGATCCTGGTGTTGGCGCAGCTCGCGCTCGGTTTGACAATTCTTGCCGGTCTCAAATGGCGCAAGCTTCTCTAGGTTCTCTGCGTTTGTACGGCGTCGCCGCCGTTGAATCAGGCCAGGCGATCTCGATCGCCGAGGGCACGACCCTCGTGCACTTTCGCGCGCTCGCTGCAGTGGTCGAGCCGTCGCCGTACTCGGTGTCGACCCTCGAGGACAACGATGTGTCGAAATACCTGGCGGTTCTCGAGCAGGTCCACGCGCACTCCGCGATACTGCCAGCGCCCCCAGGAACCGTTTTCCGATCGGAATCGACGCTCGTCCGCTGGCTGGAGCTCCACTACTTCACACTCACCGAGGCGCTCTCGGTGGTCGAAGGGCACGCCGCCGCGCGTGTGAGCGTCACGATGAAGGGGAGGCAGAGAGAGGACGCCAAAAAAAGCCTCGCTGGTCTGGCCGCGGAGAGTCTCAGGCTGTTGAGGGGCCAGGCCGCCGCGACGGTCACTCTTCCGAACACGGACGGTGACGAGGAAGCTGACGTTATCGCCCGCGCATCGTTTCTCATCGACACCCAGCGCTGGCAGGCCTTCAAGGACGCCGTGTCAAAGGAAGCTGAGAGGCAGGACGCCCTCGATTTTGCAGTCACCGGGCCGTGGCCTCCGTACGACTTCGTTCGCATGCAGTTCGGGGCCTGACCATGTTCTGCACTGACTGCGGGAGCTGGAACCGGGGAGAAGCGGCGCGCTGCGTCCGCTGCGGGATAGTCATGCCCGACAGC
Source organism: Gemmatimonadaceae bacterium (assembly GCA_036390815.1). GTDB lineage: Bacteria > Gemmatimonadota > Gemmatimonadetes > Gemmatimonadales > Gemmatimonadaceae > UBA4720. Next base: position 2,693 of record DASWBC010000261.1, on the reverse strand, counting down.
TCGGACCGGCGGCAATCGCCGCCCGATCCGTCCGTGACGGCGCTGCGCCAGGTGACGGGCGGGCGGTACACGATCATGCATCGCGTCGGCGAGGGCGGCATGGCCAGCGTCTACTACGCGCTCCACGTCGTTCTCGACTCTCCCGTCGTGATCAAGGTTCTTCATCCTCACCTGGCGCGCGAGCACGAGATGCGCGAGCGCTTCAAGCGGGAAGCGGAATCCGCGGCGCAGCTGATGCACCCGCACATCTGCAAGATCATCGATTTCGGAATGGTCGACGATCACGTCTTCCTCGTAATGCCCTATCTGGCTCGCGGCACGTTGAGCGACCGCATCGGTGGTCATCGATCCCTGTCTCCGGAGACCACGGCGGCTGTGGCGGCGCAGGTGGCCACGGGGCTCGACTACGCGCACCGCCGGGGACTGGTGCACCGCGACATCAAGCCGGACAACATTCTCTTCGATGAGGACGAGAACGCGATCGTCACTGATTTCGGAATCGCCACCGGACACTTCCGGAGCCGCATGACGGGGAGCGGAAACGTCATGGGCACTCCACACTACATGTCGCCGGAGCAGGCGCGCGGAAAGCTGCTGGATGGCCGCAGCGACCTCTATGGCCTGGGCGTCGTGATGTACGAGACGCTACTCGGCTTTCCGCCCTTCGACGGAGCCGACAGCTACTCGATCAGCTACAAGCACGTGACCGAGACCGCGGTCTCGCCCGACGTCGTGGACTCCAGGATTCCAGCGCCGCTCGCGGCGATCGTGATGCGCTGCCTCGAGAAAAACCCCGCTCACCGCTTCGAACGCGGCAATGATCTCGCCGACGCGCTCATCAATTTTCTGTCGACGGCGTCGGCGCACAACGAGTTCCGCATGGCCCGGACGGCGCGCCCAGGTCCCGCACTGGCAGTCGGATGAAGCTCTCGCACCAGACAATCGAGCTCAACCCGACGCATCCATTCGTGATCGCGCGCGGGGGTTACTCACACCACCGCAACGTCATCGTCCGCCTCACCGACGAGGATGGTCTGGAAGGCTACGGGGAGGCCGCGCCCAATCGCTACTACGGCGAATCCGTCTCGACTGTCATCGCGGCCCTCGGCCAATTCAAGGCGGTGCTGGACCGCGCCGATCCATTCTCCCTCGAGTCCATCGAGGCGCATCTCAACCGTGTTCTGCGCGGCAACGCCTCGGCGAAGGGCGCCGTCAGCTCGGCGCTTCACGATCTCGTGGGAAAAAGGCTTGGCCTTCCCGTTTTCCGTCTGTGGGGACTCGATGCGGCGACGACTCCGGAGTCCAGCTTCACCATCGCCATCGCGGAAAATCACGAGCTGGAAAGGCGCGTGGCAGAGGCACGGGAATACCCCATTCTCAAGATCAAGCTCGGAACCGACCGCGACGCGGAGATAGTGCGCATCATCCGGAACGCGGCGCCGGAAAAACGCCTGCGTGTCGATGCGAACGCGGCGTGGACGGCGAAGCACGCCGTCCGCATGAGCGATTTCCTCGCCGAGCAGGGCGTGGAGATGCTCGAGCAGCCTGTCGCCGCGAACGACATAGAGGGACTTCGCTTCGTCCGGGAACGCTCCAAGCTGCCGGTTTTCGCTGACGAGTCGTGTCTGGTGGCGACCGATGTTGCCAAGCTCGCCGGAGCCGTCGATGGCATCAATATCAAGCTCGCAAAATGTGGCAGCCTCCGCGAAGCGCTGCGGATGGTGCACGCCGCGCGCGCGCTGGACATGCAGGTCATGGCTGGCTGCATGATCGAGAGCTCGCTCGGTATCAGTGCAATCGCACAGATCTCGCCGCTGCTCGATTACGCCGATTTCGATGGCGCGGCGCTTCTCTCCAGCGATCCATTTCGCGGAGCCTCGATCGCCGGCGGCGCCATTCGATTGTCCGACGAACCCGGGCTCGGCGCGACTCCGGCACCGAGCGTAGATCTGGCCGCGGCATTTCAGAGTGCGTGACAAGGCGCCGCGGTTCGTACAGGTCGCGCTACCGCTGCCGCTCTTCCAGACATTCACCTACGCAGTCGAAGAAGGGCTCGCAAATCCGGTAGTGGTCGGGTCGCGCGTGGTCGTTCCACTCCGCAGCGGCAAGGAAATTGGCGTCTGCATTGGAGTCAGCGACGTCAGTCCGCTCAAGCGAAAGCCCAAAGCCGTCCTGGAATCGCCCGACGCCGAGCCGGCGATCAGCGCGTCGCTGCTCGAGCTGTGCAAGTGGATGGCGGACTATTACATCGTCCCGCTCGGTGTGGTGCTCCGAACCGTGCTTCCTGCCGCCCTGACGGGCGCGGAGGATCCGCGCCCGACGCGCAAAACGCGGCGGCTGGTAAAGCTCGGGGCTGACATACCGTCCCTGCTGCAACGGGACAAGTCATTTGCCCGTTCCAAACAGCAGCGGGCAGTATTCGAGCTGGTCGAATCGCTCGGCGGGAATACGTCCCTCGAAAACCTGAGCGCGCAGCTCGATTTCTCTCCTTCCGTTCTCAAGTCGCTCGAGAAGCGCGGGCTCGTCGTCATCGAGGAAGAGGAGGTCGAGCGTGATCCGTTCTCGTCGCGCGGCGGCATCTCCCCGATCAGACTCGAGCCCACACCGGCGCAGTTGCACGCGATCGACACCATGGCGAGCGCGACGGAGGGAGATGTCTTTCTGCTCCACGGCATCACCGGAAGCGGCAAGAC
>DASWBC010000260.1:0-7180 GCA_036390815.1 Gemmatimonadaceae bacterium | reverse complement strand
CTGAGCGCGAAGCTCAACGCGCTCGAGGGGCTGGAGAGGGAGCGAGTGGGTTTGGCCCCGGCTGCGGCGAGGCTCCTCAAGGAGCGCGGCATTTTCGGCGAAGGCGCGATACTCGGCCCTCTCAGCGATTTCATGACCACCGACGCGAGCTCGGCCGGGCTCGTAGAGAAGTTCCTGGGCCCGACGGTGAACGCCGTTCTCATTCGCGACAGAGCCGTGGCTGAGGCCGTGCGCGCGTGGCACGCTTCGACGGCACCGGGTCCGCTGCTCCTGCTGCCCGTGAATTCCGAGAATGGCGAAGCGCCCGAAATTCCCGACGGCGCATCGGGTCTCGCGGCACTCGTCGAGTCGACCCTGCCGGCGAGCGGGTGGGTGCGCTCGCTGCTCGGGCGCGTGACCTCGATGGAAAGCGGGACTGCATTCGTTGACTCGCGCGGCGCGATCTGGCTGCCGGCAGCGGAAACCGGTCCCGGACCCCTCCGCCGCCGCGCTGAGATCACTGAGCTGAAGCAGGCCGTTGCAAACAGCGCGTCCGCCCGCCATGTCGCCGTCGCGGCCGCCGAGTCTGAGCGCGCGGCGTTGGCATCGGCCGAGCGCGCCGCGATCGTCGCGCACGAGGCGGCGTCACAGGCAGCGCGCGAGAACGCGGACGCAGCCGATCGCTCCGCCTCGATCGCCCGCCAGCACCAGCGTGCCGCCCGGGAGGCCGCGGAAGCACGCGCGTTGATCGAAAGACTGACCGAGCGCGTAGCGGCCACAATCACGCGAATCGAATCAGTCGCGACGAGCGCCCGCGAGATCGAAGCCCGGATCGGAGAGCGTGAAGCGGCCGTCGCAGCCTCGCGCGAGATGCTCTCCACCGCCGAGCACACGCAGGACGAAGCTCGGGAGCAGCGAACCGCGAGCCAGATCCGGCGGGCGCAGGCACAGGCACAGCTCGAGGTGGCATCGGACCGCGAACGTCACCTGAGCGAGGAGTTCGCATCCGCGACCGGCCGGCTCGAATCGCTGCAGCTCGAGCTCACGACACTCTCCAGCGCTGATGCCCAGCTCACTGAACAGGTCGCCCACTGGCAAAGCGACCTCGACGCGCGTCAAGCGACGCTCGAGGACGCAGAACAGAAGCTGGCGGACGCGGAGCGCTCTGTTCGCCAGGTGGACGAGCGCCTAACAAGCGACGAGCATGGTCTCGTGGAGATGCGCCGTCACTCAACGGCGCTCAGTGAAGAGCTGCACGCGGCGGAGCTGCGCTACACCGAGCTCTCGGGTCGCCGCGGGGCGATTCGCGAGCGACTGGAAGCCGAGTGGAAAAAGCCGGTCGACGAATTGCTCGCCGGCGCGGAATCGCTCGATCTGGATGACGATGCCCTGCGCGCCGAAGCGGCACTGGTCCGAGAGCAGCTCGAGGCCCTCGGTCCCGTCAACCCTCTCGCGATCGAGGAGCACGAGGAAGAGGCGAAGCGCCTCGAATTTCTCACCACCCAGCGCGACGATCTCAACTCGGCGAAGAGCTCGCTTCAGCAGGCGATCCGTGAGATCGACACGACTGCGCGCGAGCTTTTCCTTGAAACATTCGTCAAAGTGCGGGACAATTTCCGTAACATCTTCATGACGCTGTTCGGCGGCGGCGAATGCGACCTGCGCCTGGAAAACGCCGACCGGCCGCTCGAGGGCGACATCGAGATCCACGCTTCCCCGCGCGGCAAGCGAACGCAGAGAATTCACCTGCTCTCGAGCGGCGAGAAGGCACTGGTTGCGCTGTCGCTGCTCTTTGGAATATTCCTGACCAAGCCGAGCCCGTTCTGCCTGCTGGACGAGGTGGACGCCCCGCTCGACGATCAGAACATCGGACACTTCGTACGCATGCTCAACCGATTCAAGAACAAGACGCAGTTCATCGTCATTACTCACAACCCGCGTACGACCACCGAGGCCGCCGACGCGGTGTACGGCGTCACGATGCAGGAACCCGGTGTATCGTCGCTGGTGAGCGTCCGCATGCGCGGCAGGACAGTCGACGAGACAATTTCACCGGCGCATCCCGCGCACACACCACAGCTGCACGACGAGCCCGCCGAAGCGGCCGACACAGCCTCAGTCATAGCGTAAAATGTTAGTCGTCATGGCGCACGACGCGACGGCGAAAGACGTCGATCGCGTGGTCAGTATCATCAAGGAAATGGGTTACGAGGCGAGGCCGATGCCCGGCGCGCAGCGCACGGCGGTGGGCCTCGTTGGGAACGATGGGCGCGTCGATGCATCGCGGATCGAGGCGCTGCCGGGCGTCGCGCAGATCATTCACGTCACGCAGCCCTACAAACAGGTCTCGCGGGAGTGGCGGTCGGAGAACACGATTGTCGAGATCGCGCCCGGCGTCACGGTCGGCGGCGACAGCGTCGTCGTAATAGGAGGTCCATGCTCCGTCGAATCGGAGGAGCAGATCCTCGCGGCCGCTCGCGTCGTGAAGGCAGCCGGTGGAACAGCCCTTCGAGGCGGTGCGTTCAAGCCGCGCAGCTCACCGTACTCGTTCCAGGGGCTCGGCGAGAAAGGTCTCGAACTGCTCGCGCGCGCGCGCACAGCGACGGGACTCCCGATCGTCACCGAGGCGATGGATTCCGAAGGCGCCCATATGGTGGCCGAGGTCGCGGACTGCATCCAGATCGGCGCGCGCAACATGCAGAACTATTCATTGCTCAAGACCGTCGGCAGGATGAAGAAGCCCGTGCTGCTGAAGCGCGGGATGGCGGCGACGATCAACGACCTGCTGTTGAGCGCCGAGTACATCCTGGCCGAGGGGAACGAGAACGTGATTCTGTGCGAGCGGGGAGTGCGGAGCTTCGATCCAGCCGCGCGCAACATGCTCGACCTGACCGCGATTCCAATCGTCCATCGGCTATCGCACCTGCCGATCATCGCCGATCCGAGCCATGGCACCGGGCTGCGCGACAAGGTGATTCCGATGGCGCGCGCGGCTGTCGCCGCCGGAGCGGATGGAGTGATAATCGAAGTGCACCCGGAGCCGGACCGCGCGTTGTCGGATGGTGCGCAATCGCTATATCCGGATCAGTTCACGCAGCTGGTGAGTGAGCTGCGCGCGGTAGCAGCGGCGATCGGGCGCAGCATTCCGCCCGCCTGAACAGGAACGGCATAGGCTCTGCCGGGTACCCTCTCACTATGAGAAAGCTCACGTACCTTGCGGCGCTCACGTTCGCGGCGGTTCCACTCGCTGCGCGCGCGCAAGACGCGGACGCGGTCATCGATCGCGCGGTTGCGGCATACGCCCGCCTTAACACCATGCGCGCCGAATTCCGGCAAACGCTCACCAACCCGCTCACCGGCAGCACGCAGACCACGAACGGGGTCATTCTCCGGAAGAAGCCGAACCTTCTCAGGATCAACTTCGAGAGCGGCGACCGTGTCACGGCCGACGGTTCCACGCTTTGGGCCTATCTCCCGAGCAGCGCCCCCGGCCAGGTCATGCGGATGCCCTATACCGGGGCCAACGCCAGCTCGGTTGATCCGGCCGACCAGTTTCTGAATTCACCTCGAACGCGATTCACCGTGACGTCATCGGGCACCGCGACCGTCGGCGGAAGAGCAACGCACGCAGTGACGCTCACCCCGAAGCGCGCTAACCCGAATTTGACAAGTGCCAAGGTGTGGATCGACGACAGAGATTCGAGCATCCGCCAATTCGATGTCGAGACGCCGAACGGACTCAAGCGACACGTCGTGATCACAAGCTTCACCGCAAACCCGACTTTGAGCACCTCGAGTTTTCACTTCGCGGTACCGAAAGGTGCGAAGATTGTCGATCAGATGACCGGAGCTTACTAGAGACTAGTGCGAAGCATCTAGGAGCTCAAAGACTGATGAGGGCGAGTCACAACGTGTGTATCGTGCCCGAAACCTCGAGCTTCACCAAGCGGCAAGGGATTCCTCTCCCCACAAGCCACCGAGACATTATCGGGACCATCTCGGGAGTTTCGACTCCGAAAACAAGTCGACCTTCAAGAGCGTCTATCGCCCACATAGTGACATTCACTCCTTGAGCTCGGCCAGGTCGACCGAGAAATTCCATCCAATCGTACAACTCGGCATAATCCCATCGTACCTGATATGCCAGGACCGAGTCTGGATAGGTGGCTGGATAGGTGGCCACAAAAAGAGGGCCGTGTGGCGCGAGCGTATCGAGTGCGGCGAGCGCTGCTCGCTTCGCGCTCGTATCACGCATCCACAGAAGTGTCCTATGTTGGATTGAATCCACCATTGGCCCGAACGTCCAGCCTCCCGGGACTCGGCGCGCTAACCACACACTGAGTTTCTCCGAATCATATCTGCCGCGAGGATCGGACACAGTATCTGAAACTCTGATGTTCGGCAGAAACCTTGGCGACGTTGGACTGCAGTCAGCCGAAGGGTTTACCCAGACGGATGGGTCCTGGTAGGAGTCGGACGCCTGCTTTGAGCGGCGTGGGTCGCAGCTGATTGCCGCCCAAACCATGACCGATAAAGGGGCGACCCGCATTGCGTTTTGTACGTGTCTTCGCATCAAAGCTCCCGCCCGGTCAGTGCGAGAAACGCTAGCGCAAGAGCTAAGGGTCGCGAGAATGAGCGACGCGGTGAGCACCCGCCGAGGAGCTACCTGAAGCGAGTACTTCGACGAGAAATTCATTTCCGCGACCGCAGTAACCCCGCCACCGCCGCCAGTTTTTTTGGATCAACGCCCCGCCGCTGCGCAATCTCGACAGCGGCCGCCGAGAGCGCCCGGTAAACCTCCGACGCCGCCCCGTGACCCTGAACGGCCCGCAAATGCTTTCCTACTGTCTCCGTGTCACCGCGCATGATCGGACCCGTCAGTGCATCATCGGGCAGCGCCTGCTTCATGTTCGCGAGCGCTCCGCTCATCAGGCTCTCCACCGCCTGGTACGCGCTCGCGTCCGGAATTCCGATATCATGTAGCAGGTGGCCGGCCACCGACGCGAGCACCACCGGAAAGTTCGACGAGATGACCGCCGCCGCGTGATAGGCTGGCTTCTTTCCGGGCGGAATCTCGAGCACCCGCGCCCCAATATGACCGGCCAGGCGGCGCGACGCGTTCTTCGCCGCGTTTTCACCATCGATTCCGATCCATCCGCCTCGCAGCAGCTCGGCGGAGATCTCCGGATCGCTGAACGGTATGAGCGGATGAAATGTCCCGCCTGGAAATCCCGCCGCCGTCAGCGCGCTTAGTCCCGCCGGCTCCGCGATCGCCGAAGTGTGCAGGATCACGGTGTCGCGAGCGATCCGCCCTTCGTGCGCCGCGACAATGACTTCCTCGATTGTATCGTCGAGCTGCGGGTCACGCACGCACACGATCACGACATTCGCGCGTGCCGCATCGGTCGGAATGTTTCCAGTCGACGTCGCCACACCCGCCGGTCGCATGCCGTGCATCCCGACAACGTCGACTCCCGATGCTCGAAACGCGCGGAAAAGTCCGCGCCCCACGTGGCCAGGTCCGATGATGAAGACCCGTTCGGTCACTGTTTGTCTCCAGCAGCGTCCAGGCTGTCCGGTGCCGGACCCGCTGCCGTCGCTTTTCGCAGCAGATCGCGCTCGGACTTGGCGCCACGGGCGAGCTCCAACGCCTTTTGGAGCGGCTTGTCTATCGCAGCCCGCCGCCGGAACTCGGCGTCGCTCCCGAAAACGTAGCGAGCGATGTCAAAGCCGATCATGCGCGAGACGAGCGGCTCGGCTTCGTCGTAGACGTTGCGCGGAACGTCGATCCCGCGCTCCTTCATCCTCTTCCACACCTCTTCGCGCATCGCTGGCGTAACGACGAAATCGGGCGTCGTGATTCCGCGTGTGCCTTTAAGAAACAACGCGTAGTCCGTGACCGCATCCCTGAAATGGCCGGCGTTTGCGCCGAGGGCGCGAAGGAAGATTCCTTCCAGAACAGGAGTCGTGCTGTCGCCGGCGGTGACATCGGGAGTAATCCCACCGCCACCGTAGACAACGCGGCCTCCATCGGTGCGGAATCTCTCGCGGATCGCGGGGAGCTGGTCATCCGACTCGTCGTCGCTGGGCAGGCGGCGCGTGATGGAACGGCCGATCGGCGTGAACCAGCGCGCCGTCGTGATCTTGAGACCGCCCTCGGGTCCAAACGAGACCACGCTCTGCGCGCTTCCCTTGCCGTAGGTGGGCGTGCCGATGATGACCGCGCGATCGTGGTCCTGCAGGGCGCCGGCGACGATCTCGGCCGCGCTCGCACTCCGCCCATCAACCAGCACGAGCAACGGAAGCTGCGGCCACCGCTGTTGGGCCGTGTCCGCATACTCACGGTTCGCGTCGGGCACGCGTCCACGCATGCTCACGATCTTCTGCCCCGGATCGAGGAAGAGATCCGACACCCTCACGCCCTGTGTCAACAATCCACCGGGATTCGTTCGCATGTCTAGCACGAGCGTCTTCATGCCGAGAGACAGAAGAGTGGTTATCGCGCCGCTCAGCTCCTTGGCGGTGGAATCGCTGAACGCCTTGAGGTCAATGTATCCGACACCATCGCTCAGCATCGACGACCTGCGCACGGCGCTCTGGTGGATCGTCATGCGTTGCAGCCGCAGCTCGATCGGTGTCGAGATTCCGGGGCGCTCGAGCCTGAGCGTGACGAAAGTACCCGGCTTCCCGCGCAACACCTTCGCCGCTTCCTCGATCGTCCAGCCCTTCGTTTGCTTTCCGGCGATGTCGATGATGCGATCGCCGGGCTGGATTCCGGCGCGCTCCGCGGGCCCTCCCGCGACGGGTGCCACGACTATCAGCCAGCCGTCTCGCAGGTCCACCTCCAAGCCCAACCCCGCGTAATTGCCTGACGTCGTCTCGTTGAGTCGTGCAAACCGATCGGGTGGAAGGAATGTCGAGTACGGATCATTCAGCTCGTACAGCATCCCATCCACTGACTTGCGGTACAAAGCGGAGTCGCCGACCGTGTCGACGAAGTCGTTCTGGACGCGCTGGAACACGCTCTCAAAAAGCTGTGCCCCCTCGAAGGTGGTAAACGTACCGGTGCGAGCGCCGTGCTGCAGCAGCCAGCCCCCGGTCACGAGAGAGCCGAGCAGTGTGCCAGCGACGATCATCGTCCGTGCGCGCGCCGACGCGCTGATGAGTCTCAGTTTCATAGGTCCATTAAACTCTTCAAGCT
>DASWBC010000259.1:0-6771 GCA_036390815.1 Gemmatimonadaceae bacterium | reverse complement strand
CGAGAGCCGCGAAGCGCACTGGGGCATCTTCAACGAAAGTCTCGAGCAGGGTTCCGATCATCTCCTCGACGCCGGCCGCGCGCAGGTCCGCGCGAAAGCGCTCGACATCCACGTGTGGGGATGGGTGCGCAGCTTTCGAGTCTTGTGAATCCGACGGGGGTCGCGGCTTTATGAGAATGGCGATGCCGTAGTGGTGGGCGTCGCCAGCAGCGCGGGGAGGATCCGCCAAGCATCTGGTGTCGTATTGCTCGGCTGTTGATCGTGCGATTACCTGCTGGATAGTACCTAGCCCGGGTGCCCGGCGCAACTCAACGAATGGTGTGCGAAGAACACCAAGTCGAGCGGGGATGCGCGCCAAATAATGAGGGTCCGTTTCCGTTTCGCGTCCTCGCGAACCCGGGGTAATCTGCCCGCGCTATCTGCGATAGAGCCACCCGGTCACGAACGGCCCGCGCAAGAGTTCGGGAAGTGCTAGATCGAGTCGGTTAAGCGTCGTTGGCTTCGCTCGCAACCGGAAGAGAAAGCGTGAAGTGTGCCCCTTTGCCCTCGTCGCTCTCCACGGTGAGATCGCCGTCCATCGCGCGGGCGAGGTCGCGGCTTATCGCCAATCCAAGCCCGACGCCGCTCTCACGATCTGAGAGTCCCTCCTTCAGCTGAATGAACGGCTCGAAGATGGCTTCATGTTTGTCCGGGGCAATGCCAATCCCCGTGTCGCTCACCCGCAGGGTGACAACCTCACTCCTGATTCCGCATTCCGCGCTGATCTCGCCGCCCGCGGGCGTGAACTTGATCGCATTCGAAAGCAGGTTCACCAGAATCTGGGTCACTCGCTCGGGATCCGCGCGCGCAACGACGCTCGAGTCCCCGGTGATTCCCTTGAACACGAGCCCCTTCTGGCCGAAAAGGGGCTCGATCAGTTCGACGGCGTGTCCCATCATGTCGCACGCATTGATGTCGCCTACGGCGTAATTCACACGGCCGCTTCCGACTCTCACGAAGGTGAGGATCTCAGTGATGAGGAGGGCCAGGTGCTGCTGATTGGTTCTCACACGCGCGAAATCGGCGTGCTGTCTCTCGGTCACTGGCCCCCGCAGGCCCATGTCGAGCAGATCGATGTACCCGCCTATCGCGTTGAGCGGAGTGCGCAGCTCGTGGCTCATCGCGCCGAGGAACGCCGTCTTCGCCCTGTTCGCCGTTTCGGCGCTTCGCTGAAGCACTAGCGCCAGGTCGTATACCTGCGCGTTGTCGAGCGCCAGCGCCCCCCGGGTAGCGATGTCTTCAGCCAGACGCACATCCTCAGGGCTGTGCGAAAGCCCTGTTTGCGAGCTGACGAAGGTGATAGCACCGAGCAGTCGCTTCCGCGCGACGAGGGGAACCGTCAGAAGAGATCCGATTCCGAGCTGATGCAGGATGTTCAGGTTGTAGGGACTGTGTGCGCTGGCAGCGAGCGTTGCCTCGATGTCGTCGGTGACTGCGAGCGTTCGTGGGTCGCTGAGCATCGCGGGCGCGCCGAATGGATCGTCGGGTTCAGGCGACCACGTTGCTTGCAGCTCGTGCGCGAGCGTCTGCTTTTCCGGATCAGGATGGTAGATGCTAAGTCGATGAATGGCATCGCCCTCTTCGAGAATGTCCACAATGCACCATGCGCCGAGCGTTGGAAGCGCGAGCTTGGTAAGGGCGACCAGTGTTGTGGATTGATCCACTGACTCGGCCAGCAGGCGACCGGCCTCGGCCAGGAAAGCGGCCCGCCGCCGCGCCGCCTCCGCATCGTCGGCGAAACCGCGTTCGCGCAATGCCCCGAACAGCATCTGCTCGGCAACCTCCCGCTGAAGCTCGAGCGCCGCGTCCGGAGGACTTGATTCGCGAATCTGGATGCCGAGAGCCTCGGCACGCCCATTGTCGCCAATCACTGGCCACACACTGCATTGCCATTTACTCGCGCGCTCGCTCGACGCGCCAATGCGCTCATCCAGCAGCTCGACGCCATCGTGAAATGCTCGATCGAGAAGGGCGCTCAGCCCGAGTCCCTCCGCTTTGGTAAACACCGTGGTAACGGACGCGCCAAGCGCTTTGCCTTTGGCGCCAGCCAGGCGAGTGAATGCGGAATTGGCGTAAACGACCTTGTGGTCCGCGCCGCGTGTAATGGCGAATGGCTGCGGGGCCTGCTGCATGCAGCGCCGCAGCGCTGCCTGGATTGAAAGCTTGGTCGCTCGCGCGGCAGGCGGCCGCTTTCTGGATTCCATTCCCGCTATTTGCCTCGCCTCGCCTTGGCCACCTTGGCCACCCTGGCCACCTTGGCCACCCTGGTCCGCAGGCCGGACGCACTCTTCACGTTCGGTGGCGCAGGAGACGCACCGTTCACCTTCGCGCGCAACGTGGGCGTCCCGCCCAGGATTCCGTCGTATTCCGTGAGTGACTCACCAACGACGACCCCCTTGGACGTGACCTCGTACAACCTGAATTCATGACTGTGGTTGCTCCCGCGCATTTTGACCACCGCCACGACTCGCTTGAGCTCTCCCTCCATTTCAACGTACCTCTGTATGATGATCTCGTCGGTGATGAAGGAAACCTTTTCAGTCGTGAAGCGCGCCTCGGCGAATGCCTCGGAGACCTCCGCAGTCATGAATACCGTGACCCCGGTCGCGGTCAGGGTCCCAACCAGGCGGTAGAGCGACTCCCGGAAGTCCTCGCGGAACGTCGGGGCGAGCGCGACCTCGAACCCCGACAGCGAGTCGATAACGACGCGCTTGGCGCCGAGTCGATCCACCGCCTCGAGAATCGAAAAGAGAGCTTCGTCGACCGAGAGATCGAGCGGCCGGAGATAGATCAGCGCCAACTTCCCCGCTTCGATCATCTTTCCAACGTCGGGGTTCCGTGCGTTGGCGCGGCGAAGGTACTCCTCCGGATATTCCTCGAACACCGCAATCACTCCCGTCTCGCCATTCGCCAATCCCGCCGACATGAATTGCGTGGCGACTGTCGACTTGCCGCTGCCAGCGGGGCCGGTGAGCATCACCGCGGCACCGCCAATGATCCCGCCATCCAGCATCTCATCCATCCCCGCCACACCCGTGGAGAGTCGCTCCCGCTTCTGCGGCAACGAACGTCTGCTCGTTCGCTCTGGAATGCGAGGGAACACCTGGAGCCCGTTGTCTGTTATCCGGAACGTGTGCAATCCGGGCATGGGTGCGCGTCCGCGGATCTTCACCACCTGAAGTTTTCGAACGACGGAATTCCTGTCGGTTGCCTGCGAGAGCCACAGTAAGCCATCGGCCACCGTGAAGACCGGATTTCGCTGCTCCTCTTCGGCGTACTCTCCGAGGAGGAAGGAGGTTACTTCCCAGGTGGTCAGGTGAAGGGCGAGACGCTGAATGAATTGGTCGAGGTCGAACGATGATCCCCGCTCGGAGGTTCCATGGTGACCGCCGATCGTTCGAAATGAATCGACGACGACGATTCCCGGTTTCGCGCGCTCCGTCTCCCCAATCACCCTCTCCAGAACCTCATCCAGGTTCCGCTCCATGACCTCCGCGCTCAGATTGATGAACTGGATGGCGGATCCGGCGAGCTTGGGATCGAAGAAACTGAACTGGCGCTGATACCGCAGCATCTTGATTGTCGGCTCGCCAAGCACGGTGAAATAGAGCGCGGGTCGCTCGACGGTGGCATTCGAGAACATGATCTGATGCGCGAGCGTCGTCTTCCCGGAACCCGGTCCGCCTGCAATCAGATTGAATGAGAATTCCGGCAACCCGCCGCCGAGCACACTGTCCAGGCCGGGCACTCCGCTCGGAATACTTCGAATCATCGCTCGGTCCTCCTTCTTCACGCCTCCTCCCTTTCTTTTTCGGAAGGAGTGCCGTCGCCGACGGATGCCGAGCTTCGCTCGATCAGTTTCATTGCCATGTCGTCTCCGATGAGTCTGCCGAGAAGCTCGACCAGACGGGCGAGCATCGATTCGAGAGCTTCGGTGGTCGCGATGTCTCCGAACGCCATGATTGTTTCCGCAACTCCATCGATGTAAGGCTCTGACCGCGGGTGGAGATGGATTTGTGCCAGTGCGGGGTGTTCGGCTCGCGCTTGCGCGAGCGCACGCGTGAAAAGCGCGTGACAGCCGTCGGGCCCAACCCACCGCGATAGCTCCCGGTATAGCTGGTCACACGAAGCAGCCGCAGCGCGCGCAGAGGATCCGGGGCCTGCTGACTCTGCGCGACTGCGGATCAGCCGGCCCGCGATTTGTTGCGCCGGAGACCGGTCGTCCAACGGCGCGCCCTTACTTTTGTCGGCTGAATTCTTCATAGAATCGATCGCCGAGGGCCCTGCGTTCCTGCGGGTCAATGGCAGAACCGCCGGAAATCGAGAGCGTGCGGAGTCGCTGTTCAGTCACTTCTCATAAAATATCGCGCTGATGTCCGATTATTCAACGGTGCGCCTGACTCGGGGGTGCCCTATGGCTTGATGGCGACCTAGAGAACGCCGTCGCGCTGGTGCCCAAACAGGTCGTACGCCTCCTCGAAATGGTCGAGTTTGTAACGATGCGTGAAGAGAGGGCGAAGATCGACCTGCCCGAGGCGACTACGCTCAACAGCGCCGCATACACTCCTTGCCCCCAAACAAAGATCCGGCGATGACTCCGACCGGCTCATGCCCGACGATGCGGCTCAAAAGGGACCGAGCTTGCGTCCGGGAATGCTCTCGCCCCTCAGTTGTTCGCGAGTCATGTCACCCACGAGGACCTCGAACTCTTTGCCCGACAGATCTGCGCACACACCCTTGAGCCGGCGGGTCAGGTCCTTCCTCACGCTGGCTTCTCTGGTGTCTGCATTCTCTCCCTTGCGCTCGGTTTTCTTTTCTTTGCGCTCAGTATTCTTGCAATCGAGTCCGCGCGCAGTCGGGTCAGTAGTCGCGGGACGACGCATCAGGTTGCGTGGGAATAGCATTTTGCCTCAGTTGGCCGCAACGGCGTCGGGGAGCGCCGAGGCAGATTAAGGTAGAAGCCGTTTGCGGCCGTACCGCCTCGCCGAATGGTTGCGTGGCAGTGCCGATGTGAATAGCAAGGTTGCATCCAAACCGAGCGGGGTTAAACCTCAGCGGCCAGCGCTGGATACCTTCTCAAGCGCTAACCGTTTACATTTAAGAGACAGCTTCATTGCTGATCACGTGCGGGACTTTCCCACCAGCCCGCACTTTCGATCTGCCTCGATCGCGGGGCAGCATCACGGCGCTTCTGGCGACGCCACCCTTCCGCCAAGGCGCTCAATGAATGACTCACCCATTGCCAATGCCGGGCTGCCGGACCATTTCGTCGCGCCGCGCGACGAGGAGTTATCTGCATTCGTAAACGCGCTGCGTGCGTCCGTGCGAGCGAAGGTCGCGGCGGATCAGAACCGCGGACTGTCACTCGCCGAGATCGTCGTTCAGGTGCGTGAAATGGTGCGGCTGGCGGAGCAGGACCCTCACCACCCCAACCGCTTTCCTCCCCGTGAATTCCGGGCGATGTCGAGACAAGCGGTGGGCTGGTGCGTCGAGTCATACAGGCCGCTTCTCTTTGCCGCCGGAAGAAATCTTTCCGAGGCTGCCAGGCACCGTGAGCTGGAAGAGCTGCAACCAGTTCTCGCTCCCATCGGAGCTACCGCGGCTCGCTTTCCAGCTTCGTCACCAACCTATCGAGGATTGCCATGAGCCATTACAAGGGAATTTCCGCGGACGACAAGCACAAAATCGTCACGGCACTCAAAGCTCGCGGTGCGGGAAGCTGCCCGCGGTGCAACGACAGCCAGTGGACAGTGAGCGAGTTCCTGCGCATCGACGTCCAGGCCACGATGGATCGCGACAGCATGGAAAGAAGCACCATTCCAGCCATCATGGTCGTGTGCGAACACTGCGGGTTCATTTCCCAGCACGCGCTCCAGCCGCTCGGAGTGTGGCCGCACTCTGCGGCGGAAATCCAGCACAAGGCGCCGCGAGGCACCGAAGCGTCGACACACTGACACCGAACTGAATCCGTCATGACAACAAAAAACAATCCGGACTTCGATCGACGCACGCCCGTGACTGCTTTGCCCGGTGTGGGCGAACACAGGGAGCCACTGCTGACAACGGGCGCTCTGCAGAGCGCGATTTTCAACAGCGCGAACTTCTCGAGCATCGCCACCGACGCCAATGGCGTCATCCAGATCTTCAATGTCGGCGCCGAACGCATGCTCGGGTATACGGCAGCGGAAGTAATGAACAGGATCACACCCGCCGACATTTCTGATCCGCAGGAAGTGATCGCACGTGCCAAGGCCTTGAGCGTCGAGCTTGGAACATCGATCGCGCCGGGCTTCGAAGCCTTGGTGTTCAAGGCGTCACGCGGAATCGAAGACATCTACGAGCTGACTTATATCCGGAAGGACGGCAGCCGCTTTCCGGCAGTCGTGTCAGTCACGGCGCTGCGCGACGCTGAGAGTACCATCATCGGGTATCTGCTGATCGGCACCGACAACACCGCCCGCAAACAGGCGGAAGAAGCGCTGCTTAAGGCCGGGGCCCTGCAGAGCGCGATCTTCAACAGCGCGAACTTCTCGAGTATCGCCACCGACGCCAAGGGCGTCATCCAGATCTTCAACGTCGGCGCGGAGCGCATGTTGGGCTACACCGCTACCGAAGTGATGAACAAGATCACGCCGGCCGATATTTCCGATCCGCAGGAAGTAGTCGCGCGCGCCAAAGCTCTGAGCGTCGAGCTGGGAACCTCCATCACGCCTGGTTTCGAGGCGCTGGTCT
>DASWBC010000258.1:0-4732 GCA_036390815.1 Gemmatimonadaceae bacterium | reverse complement strand
TCCCGAAACGGTGCGTGACGTCTCGTCTGCCGACCTCGATGACTACATCGACATCACCATGGCCGCGCCAACAAATGGCGACCGCGTCGCGGTGCTCCTCGACATGCGCAACAGCCTCCTCAATACTGTCCTTCTCTACGACCACATGTTGGGGGCTCCGGGAATCCGCTCTCTCGACTGGGTGAACCGGGATCTGGACCACATTGGCAACGCGATAGAGATGGGTCGCTGGTATAACTCCCGAATGGGGATGCGCATCTCGGTTCTCGACGGCGGGAAGTATCGGCAGGTCGCGCGAATCGGCGACTCCGGGCCAATAGCGTTTCGCGACAACGCCATTGTGGTGCCTGCGATTCGGAGCCGCGGAGACAGTGTCCGTATCAGGCTGTCATTCACCGCTGACAACTGGCGGATAGACGCAATCCGCACAGCATCCGTGGTTCGGCGCCCAGGCGGCACAAGGCTCGTGGCCGCCGCCCGTGTGAAGATGGCCGATCCGGTTCAGAATACTCCGGCACTAGCCGCGCTCCGAGATGCGGACGAGTCGTACCTGATCACGTCGCCGGGCCAGTCTTTCAGCGTGGAATTCGATGTCGGAAAGTCGACACCGGGCACGCGAACCTACATGCTCGCGTCGCAGGGATACTACACCGAATGGGTGCGCGGGACCTGGATCAAGAATGCGTCGGGCAAGGCATTCGCGCCGTCGGACGCATCTCTGGTCGACGCGATCCGCGACTGGCGCGGGAAACAGCCCGAAATGGAGAATCAGTTCTATTCCACGCGAATCTCGACGAGGTAGTCACCATGCGCACAACGAAAATGCTGGCAACCGTTGCTGCCTTCGCGCTGGCCGGATGCCATATGGGTAGTAGCGGTGCAAATCTTCCCGTCGCGAATCAACCTGGCGGCGCGAGTGTGTCGCTGCGCACGTCGAGCGGAGCCTACAGCGGAGAGCTGCTCGCCGTGCAGGACGATGGGGTGATCATCTCGGGCGACAGAATCATGTTTGCTTCATTCTCCTCGATCGTCGGACTCACGGTTGAGAAAATGGGTGGACAGTATCGGTTGGGAACCGCGGATGTTCCCCGTGGAGAAACACTCGCCCGGTTCCGGGCGGTGAGCCGGTTTCCTCAGGGGATGACTCCGAGCATACGCGCGGTGCTGCTGGCGCAGAAATCCCAGACCGAAATCGCGGTGATACCGTGAGCGTGAGGTTCGCGCGCGCCAGATGCGTCTGCGCGCTCGCGTCGCTGGCCGCGCTGTGTCCGCGCGATGCGTTGGCGCAAACATCAGCCGTCGCTGAACACTCCATGCACAGCGATCGGGCTCAACAGGTCACGCCTCACAACGACCCCTCGATCGATTCTCTGCTGGGCGTAGCGCGCAGAGCCTCCGAAGCGTTCAGCGATCGCAGCGCGGCAATCTCGGCCGGCTACCGCCGAGTCGGGATGGATTTTCCGTCAATGGGAGAGCATTGGGTCAATCCATCGCTAGTGTTGGAGGAGAAATTCGACGTCTCTCGTCCCGCGATCCTTACGTATACGGTCGTGCGGGGCCAGCCACTGTTGCTGGGTGTCGTTTACGCGATTCCGCTCGCCCCCGGACAGGCGCCGCCGACTTCCTTCGGCCCCGAAGCGATATGGCATGAGCACAACGGATCGGTCGAGGAAGAGAGTCTTCTGCCTGAGCACCACAGCATGCCCTCCTCCGCGAGCGGAACGCGGCTGGCGATTCTTCACGCGTGGGTCCAGGCTCCCAACCCCGACGGAGTATTCGCAGCGGAGAACTGGGCGTTGCCATTTCTGAGGGTTGGACTGGATGTCCCATCCGGATTTCCAAAGGGAGCCGCTCGAGCGATTTCACTTCTCTCGGGCGGCGAGCGATACTTTCGTGAACTTGCAGGGCAGTCGGCGAATGCCGCGGTCACTGCAGCACTCGGACGATGCGCAGATGTCGCGAGAGCAGTCGTGACCCGCGCGCAGGCTCGTGGTCAGCCTTTTGGCTCAACGGATCTCGAGGAGGTGGATGGAGCGTGGAGTACCGCCGTTCTGGAAGTGCGAAGAGCAGCCGGATCGGACGTGGCCAGGCGGATCAACGGCGGCGTCCTGCCTGGCGAAAGGCGTTAGCGTGCCGAACTCGAGAACCGTGCTCGTTGCCCTCGCAGCAGCGTTCGCCCTTATCGTCCATTCAGCTACCGCCAACGGCCAGAGTGCGCGAATAGACGCTCTGTCCCTTCAGGCAGGCGCCCGTGCGAGAATTCTCTCATCCACGGCCGGCTCCAAATACGAACTCATCACGGTCGCTTCTGCGACGCCGGATAGCTTGCGCTACAGCCTGAATCCAAGCCTCGCCACCAGGTCGCTCGCATGGCAACAAATCAGCAAAATGGACGCGAGCATCGGACGTCATGCGAATGTCGGACGCGGCGCTGGAATCGGATTTCTCGTGGGACTTGTCGGAGGCGCCGCGCTCGGAGCGACGACTTCTGGATGCTGCGGGAAGGAGGCACGCCAACTCAGAGCGCTGGCTATAGTTGTGAACGGATTTCTGGGGGGTGTTCTCGGCGGATTGGTGGGAGCCGTCATTGGCCACGCGGAGCGGACTGAAGATTGGGTTCCAGTCACCCTACCGCACACTCCCGTGGCCTCGAACCAAAGCTCGATTAGCTTCGGGGACTCCGAACGGGGCCAACACCTTCTCAACGGACGGGGTGGGATTCGAACCCACGGTACGGAAATGGTGTCGGCGTTCTATTTCCCAGTCAATCAGGTAGCACTTTGGAGCAAGAAACTCGATCGAAACTACAGCGATCTTCCGTTTGATATTACTCAGCGGCCCCTCGCTCTCGCAGCAGAGTCACCGTTCTCCTCTGACTTGCGCCGCCAAAGAGCAGCGCATATCCCAAGGCCGTGCACTCAACGATCTCACCCCGCCGCTCGTAGTCCCCCGGAAGCTTCGCGCGAACGGTAAGGTCCGCACCGCGCTCAATCAGTAACTGCGTTACCGGCAAGCCGCCATCGTCGAACTGCGTCACCGCATGGAAGATTGCCGTATGCCCGCCGATGCCCGCATCATCGATGGTTGCGCCGGCGTTGACGTCGGCCCCATGGTCGAGCAGCAGAGCCACCGCAGCGGCGTTGCCGTACTCCGCGGCCACATGCAGGAGCGTTCCTCCCTTAAGCGTGAGGCGGCGTCCGCCGGTCATGCCGCAATCGAGTTCAGCGAAACGCTCCTTTACGAGCGCCGGATTGGCGTCAATCAGCTCCGCCAGACCATCCAGCCGCCCGCGGAGCAGTTGCAGCACAGTCGCCGCGTCGTACTTGGTAGCGCCACCGGCCTCGAGAAGGATGTCGATGCAGCTGCTCAGCCGTTGCGCGGAACGCGCGTACGACGCGACGAGGTAGTCGAGAGCCGTGCCTGGAAATGGATCGCCGGCCGCGCTCTGCCGTGGATCGCGGCAGTTCGGATTTGCGCCGTGATTGAGGAGCCATTTAAGAGCGGCCGGATCCATTGACTCGCACGGGGCAAAGATGATCGGGAAATGTCCGTGCCACAGCGCGTTCACATCAGCGCCGTGCGACACCAGAAGCTCCATCATCGGAATGCGATATCCGTTGAGCGCGGCACGCATGAGCGGTCCGTCGCCCCCCTGATGCACGTCCGATCCTTGCTCCAGCATCCATTCCGCCATGGCCAGTCTCACCGGACTCGGTGATTCCCACGGCACGCGGCATTCGGCGACCCACGTGAGCGGCCCGTCTTTTCCGTAGCCAAGCGGAGCCCTGTGCAGCGCCGGGTTGCGCGTCATCATAGTCTTCACGCGAACGATGTCGTTGGTGTCGATGGCCTGCTTGAGTTGCCCGACCTCCTCGAAGGACTCGACGTGAGCCTTGAGCTTTGGCCAGCTCGCAAACCCGTAGAGACGCGCGACCTTGAACTGCGCGTCGGCGACCGTTGCCGCCGCGCCGGTCCTGAGCAGGTCCTTGGCTTGGTCCTTCAGGTGGCGGAGATTGGGACGGTTGGGAAGAGGGCGTGGCCCCTCTTGTGGATCAGTCGACATAGCGACCTCCTTTCATCGAATCGCCCGGCGTCCGCACATCGGGCTGAAAGAAGGTGGCGAAGACTTGATGCTGACAGGTGGGCTTCTACCCTTTCCGCGGACCGGATGCGTCCTCTACGCAAAGGCGATCCTATCATGTTGCTCCGAGATCCGTCAAGTCCGCCCGCGCGACGGGATGGGACGACTCCGCCGAGTTGCACGCCAGGCTTTGGCAACCAGACGAAGCGCGCCGACCGCGGTTAAGTCCGTTATCTCGCGGACGAACCGACACCGGAACCGACACCGAGGGTAAAGCGTCCATAAAACGACGATCCCGCCACACCGCGCGAAGTGAAAGCGGGATAAGAACTTCGGAACGGACGGGGTGGGATTCGAACCCACGGTACGCTATTAACGTACACACACTTTCCAGGCGTGCGCCTTAAACCACTCGGCCACCCGTCCCAACATCGTTTTTCCGCACGGAGCATCACTTGCGCGCAATGAGCGGCGGCGCGAAGCCATGAACGGACAGGGAGAGATTCGAACTCTCGATACCGGGTTCACCGGTATGCCGGTTTTCGAGACCGGTGCCTTCAACCGCTCGGCCACCTGTCCTGCAGCCTCGCAACTTATCGGGCGAATGCCTCTTCTTCAACCGACTGTGCGCTGAGCTCGAAAGAATTCCTC
>DASWBC010000257.1:0-1716 GCA_036390815.1 Gemmatimonadaceae bacterium | reverse complement strand
CGCAAAGGGCGGGGTATTCGGATATAGATACAAACCCCTGATCTGAGTTTTCCGACTGCAACAGAATTCTACCTGCCCGGGGTGTCGGCTCTTAAGCTGATGGCTCCGGGCAGTTTGCATTCAGGATTTTCACGAGCTGCGGGGCAACATGAGAGGATCCGCCTCCACGATGACGCCGAGGATCCAGAACCGGTTCCCATCAAACCAGAAAATCGCGACCTGCTCCAGCTCCCGCGCCAGCTCGATCGCCTTGTCCTGCGACATCATTACCGCGACGCTGCGCTCGCAGTGCGCACGATTCGGCGAGCACGCGTCCACATGTGCGAACTTGTATCCCTCGACCGTAAGCCGCTCATCGAGCTCGCGCCGCCGTCTCTCGTTCTCTGCCGGTGAGAGATCCCGCCCGCCGGGATCGAATGCAGTCAGTACCGCGAATGGTCGTCCAAACCCCGCCGCGCTCAATTCCGCGACCGCGCGCTCGGATGGTATTTCACGCAGATCGATTTCCACCACAGGCTCGGTCGCGAAACTGAGAATCGTTTCCGGGTAGCGCGGCCAATCTGGATCATGCTGGTCGGGCGTTGATCTCATGCCCGGGCGAGCTACAAGGTTCGCACCACTCCAGCGCGATCTCGAAACTGCCATTGGTACGCTCCTTGACCTGTTTCCGCGCGTGAAGCCAAATCAGATCTGGCCGAACCTGCTCTATGTCGTCCGCCACGGCGAATCGGCCGGGAATGTCGCGCGCGATGCGGCGCTCGAGGCCGGCCACCCAATGATCGCCCTCGACATCCGCGACGTCGACGTCCCGCTCTCCGACCTGGGGCAGCGTCAGGCAGTCGCGCTCGGAAACTGGTTCCGGTCCCTTCCGGCAGAGGATCAACCCAACATTGTCCTTACCTCTTCCTATCTGCGCGCTCGCCACACCGCCGGCCTCATCGTCAAGGCCGCGGAATTTCACGAGGACTCGTACTCGCTCATCGTCGATGAGCGGTTCCGCGAAAAGGAGTTTGGAATTCTCGACCGGCTCACCGCCGTCGGGGTCAAAGAGATCTTCCCCGAGCAGGCCGAGTTCCGCCGCCTGCTTGGAAAGTTCTACCACCGACCGCCCGGCGGAGAAAGCTGGTGCGATGTAATCCTCCGGCTGCGCAGCGCGACCGAGATGATCTCGCGTGAGTACCGCGGCCAGCGAGTCCTGATAGTTTGTCATTCGGTCGTCGTGCTCTGCATGCGCTACATACTCGAGCACCTCACGGAAACGGAGCTGCTCGCAATTGACAAGAAGGCAGACATCGCGAACTGTTCCGTCACGTTTTATGAGCACGATGAGACACTCGGCCCCCGCGGCAACCTCCGCCTCAAGCTCTTCAACTTCGTTGCGCCTCTCGAACAAGCCGGCGCTCGCGTGACATCGGACCCGGACGCGAATATTGGCGCGCGCTAGCAAGCGGCGAGAGCTTTACCACGAGATCGCTGATGAACGCCTTCGGAGGAAAACGGTCGGCCTAGATGTGAAGCGCGTGAACTGGACCCGTTGGTGTCGTCGGCGTATCGCGGCGGCGAATCGTCTCGCCCGCCGGTGCCTTCATCGGTAGCGTCAACAGAAAAATGGTACCCATACCTACCCTGCTCGCCACGGTCACGTCACCGCCGAGGAGGCGCGCGAGCTTGCGTGTCACGCTCAGTCCCAGCCCAGTGCCGCCCGTCTTTCTGGTG
>DASWBC010000256.1:0-3802 GCA_036390815.1 Gemmatimonadaceae bacterium | reverse complement strand
GGATTCACGAACCGGCCAAACCGATATAGGAACGCTCCGTTCACCGGCCAATCCAGTCGGCCTATATCGGTCGTTCGGATCGAGCTCGGCGCCAGGGCTACCGCTCCACCGCGTCCACTCGCCCTTCTACGCTCTGCCTCGAACGAGGCGATCAGGTTGTTCAGTCGTGCCTCGCTCTTCTCCAGCTCCGCGAGACGCGCCTTCGTGCGTTTGGTGTCTTCCTGCACCCTCACTAGGTTCTTCGCCTGCTCCTTCTCGAGATCCGCGAGACGCGCAGCCTCTCGCTCCTTTTGCGCGCGATTCTCGGCCACGCTGTTCTGCAGCCGCACCAGCTGCACCTGCTGCGATTCGATCTTGTCGTGCAGGTCGTCGAGACGGTGAACCAGGCCCTTGTCTCTCAGCGCCAACAGGTGCAGGTACTTGTATCGCGCGACGAGCTGCCCGACGGACTGCGCGGAGAACAGCACTTCGGCGGAATAGAGCGGACCCCGCTTGTAGATCTCGATCAGCCGCCGCTGCAGCACCGTGCGCTTCATCGAGGCTTCGCGCTCCGATTTCTGGAGGTCGTTGGTGGTCGTCTGCACCTCGTCGGTGATTGCGATCATCTGCTGGTCGAGGGACTTCACCATGCGCGCAGTGGCGTCGTGCTGCTTGTCGAGAAGATTCACCTCATCGCGGATCTCATGGGCGGTGTTCTGGAGCCCGCTCATTTTCTTCTCGAGCTCGTCGCGCTCGGCGCGGATACGTGCGAGCTCATCGCGCTGAGCGTTGACCCGCGCTTCAGCGCTCTCGGTCTGCTGAGCCGGCAGGAGCGAAGCCAGCAGCAGCGCGCAGCATGCGACTGCGTACGACGTGCGACTCAGATTCGGCGTAAATGTCTCCCCACCGAGAAGAGACTTCCCAGCACGCCCATCATGGCGCCGCCGACGACGCCGAAGAAGATCATCTGGCGATCGAAGAAAATCGTCTCCATGAAGTATTCGTTGACGACCCGGTTCGCGACCCACACGAATACCAGCGCCAGCAGTCCGCCGAGCACGCCTTTCACCAGCCCATCGATCAGGAAGGGCAGACGGATGAACATGTCAGTCGCCCCGACCAGGCGCATGATCGAAATCTCCTTCGCGCGCGCGAGTACCGTCATCCGGATTGTGGCGCCGATGATGATGACCGCGACCGCCGCGAACGCGACGCCGAGCGCGATTCCGGCAACCGTCGCGATATTCCGCAGGCGATAAAGCTTCTCTACCCACTCCTCGCCGTACCGGACGTCGTCGATGAAGCTGTAAGTCTTCATCCGATCGGCCACCGAGCGCACCGTTGATGGGCTCCGCATGCCGGGCCGCAAATGTACCTCGATGGAAGCCGGAAGAACGCCGGCCTCGAATACGTCGGCGAACTCGCCCATCTCCTTCCGCGCGCGCTCGAGGGCTTTTTCCTTCGACACATAGTCGATCCGCAGGACTTCGGGAAAATCTCCGATGTCCTTCATTGCCGCCGCGACGGCCTCGATGTCGGCGCTGTCGCTCAGAAAGGCGCGTACCTCAACCCGTTCCTCTACTTCATCCAGCGCCTTTCGGATGTTGATCGCGACGAGACCGAAGAGCCCGAATGCGAAGAGCGAGAACGCGATCGTGACAATGCCGAGCGCGCTGAGGAGCGGCGCGCGGCGGGAGGCTGTCAGCGCTTCCCGGACAGATCGCATCTAGATCCTCTCGGTCGAGTCGGGCGGCGTCTCGCGCACTTCCCACGGCTCCTCGATCGGCCGCTCGGATGCGGGTGATTCGGAGGAGTCGAAGACGACCCGGCCGTGATTGAGCTCGATCGTTCGATAGTTGGAGCGGCGGACGAGGTCCAGGTCGTGCGTCGCCATGATCACTGCGGTCCCCGAGGAATTGATGTCGCGCAGCAGCTGGAACACGCTGCGCGTCGCGCGCTCATCCAGATTTCCAGTCGGCTCGTCGGCGATGAGGACGAACGGATCGTTGATGAGAGCGCGTGCGATCGCCACGCGCTGCTGCTCGCCGCCCGAAAGCTCGCGCGGAAAACTCGTCGCCTTGGATGCAAGCCCCACCTGGGTAAGGACACGCGTGACTTTCGCGCGAATCGTAGCCTTGGGAGCGCCCGTCACCTCGAGCGCGAACCGCACGTTGGCCTCGGCGGATCGATCCTCGAGCAGCCGGAAATCCTGAAACACGATTCCGAGGCGACGCCGGAGCCGTGAGATCTCGCGCCCGGTAGCGGTCTTCGAGCTGACGCCGTTGATCCACACTTCTCCCTGGCTCGGCTTGTCATCCATGTAAAGGAGCCTGAGGATCGTCGTCTTGCCCGAGCCGCTCGGGCCGGTGAGATAGACGAACTCGCCCTTCTTCACTTCGAAGCTTATTTGAGCCAGCGCGACTCCCGATCGCGGGTACTCCTTGGCGACATCGGTGAGGCGGATCATGGTTACTGCCGGAGGGCCTGCTCGATATCGGCGATGAGATCTTCGACGTTCTCGATCCCGATGCTCATTCTGAGGAAGCCGTCGGGAATCCCGATCTTCGCGCGTTCGTCCGGGCTCATGTGCGCGTGTGAGCTGTAGCGTGGCTCTATCACCAGCGAATCGACGCCGCCGAGGCTCGCCGCGTAGGTGAACAGCTTGAGTCCCTTCACGAAACGGATCACCGCCGGGCCAGCGCCCTTGAGCTCGATTGCCATCATCCCTCCAAATCCATCGAGCAGCGTCTTGGCGATCTCGTGGTCGGGATGGCTCGGAAGCCCGGGGTAGTGCACCTTCGCGATGTCGGGCCGTTTGGAACACCACTCCGCGATTCGCATCGCGTTTTCGTTCTGGCGCTTCACTCGGACATCGAGCGTCTTGAGGCCGCGCTCCAGAAGCCAGCATGCGAACGGATCCGGCGCCTGGCCCCAGACGATCATCTTCCGTTTGACCTCATCGATGAAAGGCTCGTTCCCGCACACGACGCCGGCGAGGATGTCGTGGTGCCCGTTCAGGTACTTGGTGGCCGAATGGATGACGACGTCTACGCCATGCTCGATCGGACGGAAGTTGATCGGGCTCGCAAATGTCGAGTCGACGACGAGAGCGATCCCCTCTGCGTGAGCGAGATTCTGTAGTGAGCCCAGCTCGAGCACCCGGCACGTCGGGTTCACCGGCGACTCGAGAAAAACCACTCTCGTGTTCTTCTTGAGGGCTCGCCGCCACGCCCGCGGCTCGAGTGGATTGACCAGGGTCACCTCGATCCCCATTCCCGGGAGATCCTCAGTGAACAGCTTGAGCGTTCCGCCGTAGACCCATGAGCTCGACACCAGGTGATCGCCGGAACGTAGCAGGGCGAGCATTGCGCATGAGGTGGCGCCCATCCCGCTCGACAGCACCAGCGCCGCCTCGGATCCTTCCATCAGCGCGAGGCGCTGTTGCAGCCGCTCGGCGTTGGGAGTGTTCCCGTAGCGTGTGTAGAGTAGGCCTTCACTTGTCCCCGGTTCCTGCACGAAATTGACCGACTGAACGAGCGGGGATGAGACGCTGTCGCCCGGAGCCGTTGGTGTCGCGCCGCCATGAATCGCCGTCGTCGACAGTCCCAGCTTGCGTGTCACGTCTGCCAAGCGCTCTCCTATCCGAGGTTACGTATGCTGCGTCCCGCGTCGAAATCGTGCTTGACGACGCGTACGATCTCTGCCGGGGCGATGCCCAGGACGTCGCGTGCAACGACGCTTCCAGGGCTCACCGCATCATCGACGACCAACACCGCCAGCTCGTGACGCCTGGGGCCGTAGACCCAGACGAGCTCGCCGTCCT
>DASWBC010000255.1:0-3255 GCA_036390815.1 Gemmatimonadaceae bacterium | reverse complement strand
CGAGCTCGTAGACCTTGCGCCCGACGCATTCGGCGGGTGCAAGGCGAAACATGGTGTAAAAGGCTTTGTTGGCAGCGCGCACGTTGAGCTGGGAGTCGAGCACCAACAGCGCTTCGCCTTGGGTAGAGGAACTAATCATTCACACGACTGAGGCAGTGAGGAATGGAACAGTATCCGACCTAGTAGGACGACTTGGTGGGGGTTGAGTATCGAAACATGGCTGCCGTGGCGAGTGCGCAACCGGTTTCCGAAGGCGTCTTAACCGCCCTAGGGTATCTATCGGCTGTCGGACCCATGTCAACCGGCCTCCGATGCAGCCTTGGGGGTCATAACGAGGGCTGAGTTCGAGCAACTACGCGCAAACGCCCACTGCAAACGAAAATGGCTCGCCCAAAATGAGCGAGCCATTTACTAGACCGCGGCGTGTTACGCCGGCTCTTCTATGAAGGAGTCAGGTGGAGTCGGAATCGGATCCGACAGGTTGTAATCGTCAGACTCCATCGGGATGACCTTGGACGGTGTCTCTGGACGTGGCGGCTGCTCCGCCGGAATCCCCGTCACCGCCAGAACGATGCGGCGGTGAATCGGATCGACCTCGAGAACTCTGAGATCCAGGTTCATCGTCTCGTAAACGATGTCCGCGGGACTGTTCACCGGCTGTCCGAAATTGAGCTGGCTCACTGGAACGAAACCTTCGATGTCGTTGCCGATGTCGACGACCACGCCCTTGTCCATCAATCTCACGACCTTCCCTTTCAGCTCGGTGCCCACCGGATAGGTCTCGCCGATGCGGAGCCACGGATCCTCGGTTGCCTGCTTGAGGCCGAGCGAGATGCGCTTGTTCTCGGCGTCGACGTTCAAGATCACGACGTCGACCGAGTCTCCCTTCTTCACGACTTCGGAAGGATGCTGCACGCGCTTGGTCCACGACATGTCGGAGATGTGGATCAGCCCATCGATCCCTGGCTCGATTTCGACGAAAGCGCCGAAGCTCGTGAGGTTCCGAACCTTGCCGTTGAGACGCGTGCCGACCGGATACTTCTCCGGCAGCATCATCCACGGATCCTGCTCCGTCTGCTTCATGCCGAGCGAGATCTTCTCTTCGTTCGGATCGACCTTGAGCACTACTGCCTCGATCGCTTCACCGATGGACACCAGCTTCGACGGATGGCGCACGTTGCGCGTCCAGCTCATCTCGCTGATGTGAACGAGTCCCTCGATTCCCGGCTCGAGCTCGATGAATGCGCCATAGTTGGTGATCGAAACCACCTTTCCGCTGACGCGCGTGCCGACGGGATACTTCTCGGCGACATCCTTCCACGGATAGCTCTGAAGCTGTTTCAGTCCCAGAGAAATCCGCTCGCGATCCCAATCGATGTCGAGAACCTTGACCTCGAGCTCCTGGCCGATGTGCACCATCTCGGACGGATGCTGAATGCGGCCGTACGACATATCGGTGATGTGGAGCAGTCCGTCGACTCCACCGAGATCGATGAACGCGCCGAAGTCGGTGATGTTCTTGACCACCCCTTTGCGCACCTGATCCTTCTGCAGCTCCTTCATCAGCTTCTCGCGCTTGCCCGCCCTCTCCTGCTCGAGGATCACTCGGCGTGAGACGACGATGTTCCGCCGACGCTTATTGAGCTTGATGATCTTGAAGTCGAAGGTCTGACCGAGCAGCTCATCGACGTTCGGAACACGGCGGAGCGCGATCTGCGATCCGGGGAGGAATGCGTCGACTCCCATCAAGTCAACAACGACACCGCCCTTTATCTTCTTGATCAAGGCGCCACGCACCGGCTCGTCGTTCTCGTACGCGACGCGGATGCGCTCCCACACGCGCATGAAGTCGGCTTTCTTCTTGGACAGGACAACCGATCCTTCCATGTCCTCGAGATGCTCGAGCAGGACTTCGACTTCATCGCCTGGCTTGAGATCGGGTAGATCCTTGAACTCTTCGAGCGGGATCGTCCCTTCGGATTTGAATCCGATGTCGAGGACGACCATGTTGTCACGGATATCGAGCACACGGGACTTGACGATCTCGCCTTCCTCTATGGAGGCCATCGTCCCGTTGTACATCTCCATCATTGTCTCGAGCTCGTCCTGCGAGTAATCGTCCTCGTCGTACAGTTCTGGTCTCAGGTTGGCAAGCGGACGCAGCTGCGCCTTCTGCAGATCGCGCTTTTCGCGCGCGGTCAGCGTCGTGCCGGTAGCGGTTTGTGTATCGTTGGGCGAGTCTATCATGTTGCTGGTTAAAGGGTTGAGTGCGTTCGAATCAAGCCTTTAAATGTAGACCCTTCCTGCTGTCGGGTCAACTTGGCGACGACGTCTTGTCTACGGCCATTAGAAATGTCACCCAGGTGTGCGCGCGGTCTTCCTGCGAGAGTCTGAAGATCGGCCTCAGCTCACGAATCAGCCGCCTCCAGCTACATCAGCCCCCTGGTCAGGAGCAGGATGAGCTCTTCGTCGGTGAGCCCCTCGAGTGCGCCAACGGGAAGGTCCATCGCGACTTCACTTCCATCGTCGCACTTGAAAGAAACGGTCACGCTTGCGGGCTTCACGCGGCGGTCGGGAAGGCCTCCCGGCCGCGCGGTCTCGAACGCACTCCAATCAATCCCCGAGCGATCACTGAAACGACGCATTCGCCAACATCCTCCGGGTCTCTCTCTTTGACGAGGCGAGAGACGCCACCCTGGCGCTATCCCGAGCGCTGGTTTAATAGAGTCACAATCTGTTCCACTTGCTCCTGCTGAGTCAGGCCGGTCGTGTCGATTACCACCGAATCGGCGGCCGGAACGGTCTGGCCGGCGTCGCGGGCGTCCCGCTCGGTGATCCGTATGGTTTCGTCATCGAGCATTTGTTGCGACGTCGGAGTCCCCCGCTGGCGCAGCCGCCTGGCCGCACGCTCCCGGGAGTCGGCGACGAGAAAGATCTTGAGATCGGCGTCGGGAAAGACCACGGTCCCCATGTCGCGACCATCCACGACGACGTCCCTCGATTTCGCGGCGTCCCGAACCATCTGGTTGACCCACTCGCGAACCCTCGGCATCTGCGCGACACGGGATACGCTGTCCGTCACTTCGGCTCCACGGATCTCGTCCTCGATCGCTCGGCCTTCCAGCACCGGATAGAACGAGGTGCGGGCCGCGCGCAGCTTCACGGGCCGCGCCGCATTCAGGACAGCCTGCTCAGTCCACTTCGACGCGTCGTTCTCTTCGCGCAGCATCGCCGCCGTCGCAGCGCGATAGAGAG
>DASWBC010000254.1:0-4380 GCA_036390815.1 Gemmatimonadaceae bacterium | reverse complement strand
GCTTCCGGGCGCGCGATCGCGACGACGGTCTCGAGCGCGAGGTACGGATGAATCGCGCTCGCGCCGTACGCAATCAACAGCGCAAAATGCGACACCTCTCTCGCCTCTCCCGTCTCGGCGACGATACTCACGCGCCAGCGCAGTCGCTCGCGAATGAGATGATGGTGCACCGCCGCGATCGCGAGCGCTGACGGAATCGGAGCCTGTTCCACGCTCATCGCGCGGTCACTCAGAATGATGATCCCGCATCCATCCGCGATGGCTCGGGAAGCGGCACGGCAGAGATTGTTCACTGCCGGCTCCAACCCACGAGCACCGTCGGCAACCGCGAAGAGCGCCGGAAGAGTAATCGCGCGCAAAGTTGGATCAGTCACACCGCGGAGCGCGGACATCGCCTGCCCGGTGAGAACCGGTTGCCCGATGCGAAGCTGCTTCGCATGCTCGGCGGTCTCATCAAGCAGATTGCTCTGCGGCCCGAGATTCATCGCCAGCGACATCACGAGCTGCTCGCGAATTGGATCGATGGCGGGATTCGTCACCTGCGCGAACATCTGCCGGAAATAGGAGAAGAGGAGCTGCGGACGCCTGGAGAGAACCGCCAAAGGCGTGTCGTTCCCCATGGACCCCGCCGGCTCTTCACCAGCTTCACTCATTGGTCCCAGCACCATCTTCACTTCGTCTGCGGTATACCCAAACGCCCGCTGCCGAGTGTGAAGTGATAGAGGAGAGTCGTCATGCTCTTTCTCAAACCTGGCACCTATTACCTGACACCTCCCACCCCGTTCTTCTCGCAGTTGCAGTTCATCCGTCCCGTGCTTCAATACGAGCTCAGCCAAATCGACCCGGCCCTCCGCGACCCACCGCCGGTACGGCCGCACCGACGCCAGCTCCATCTTGATCGCTTCGTCGTCGAGTATCCGTCCCTGCGTCGTATTGACCACGAGCATTTTGCCAGGCTCGAGCCGCCCCTTGGCGCGAATGTTCTCGACCGGGATCTCGAGCGCCCCTGCCTCCGAAGCGAGGACCACAAAGTCGTCCGCGGTAACGACGTACCGTGCGGGCCGGAGCCCGTTGCGATCGAGCATCGCCGCGATCTGCCGCCCGTCGGTGAAGGCCACGGCAGCCGGCCCATCCCACGGCTCCATCAACGACGCGTGGTACTCGTAGAACGCGCGGCGCTCGGGAGACATCGTCGCATGTCCTTCCCACGCCTCGGGGATCAGCATCGCCATCGCGTGCGCGAGGGGCCGGCCCGCGAGCGTCAGCAGCTCGAGCGCGTTGTCCAGCGAAGCCGAATCGCTTTGATTCTCGCCGCACACCGGCAGCAACGCAGCGAGCCGCCCGCCGAAGCGCGACGAGAACATGATGGCCTCGCGCACGCGCATCCAGCTCAGATTCCCGCGCAGCGTGTTGATCTCGCCGTTGTGGCAGAGAAAACGGTACGGGTGGGCCAGCCGCCACGATGGGAAAGTGTTGGTCGAGAATCGCGAGTGGACCATCGCGATCGCACTCACCACGTCGCTCTCGCGAAGGTCGGCGTAAAATTGTACAAGCTGATCGGGCCGCAGCATCCCTTTGTAGACCACAGTGCGGGACGAGAAGCTCGCTAAGTAGCAGTCGCTGCCCTGAACCTCGCGCAGCGCGGCTTCGATTCTCCGCCGGATCACGTACAACGAGATCTCGAAGGAAGAACTGGTGTCGACCTCGTGTCCAATGCCCATCTGTCCCACACCCATCTGCGCGACGAATATCTGCCGCATCGCGGGACGTCCGCGCCGAGTGGGACCGGAGAGGACAGAGTCGTCGACGGGAACATCGCGCCAGCCCAGCACTGAGCATCCCTCGGCGGCGACAGCTGCTTCGACCATGCGCTCGCAGATGAGACGGTCGGCGCGACGGGAGGGGAGGAAGAGGTTGCCGACGCCGTAGCTCCCCGCGTCGGGCAGGGAAATTCCGAGCGGGCCGCAAACGCGGCGCAGGAAAGCGTGCGGAACCTGAAGCAGGATGCCGGCGCCGTCGCCGGTGCACGCGTCAGCCGCGACAGCGCTCCGATGCGTGAGGTTGTGGAGGACCTCGAGGGATTTCTCGACGACGTCGCGTGAGCGGACGCCGTGGATGTGGGCGACAAACCCAATCCCGCACGCGTCGTGCTCGTAAGCCGGGTCGTACAGTCCCTGCTTTTCCGTCATCGTCTATCCCCGGAGCGCGTGCTCCTGTGGGTGCCGCCGCCGCGGCGCAAAAAAAAGGGCCTCTGCCGAATTTTCGGAGAGGCCCTTTTGCGCGTTTATTCCAGCAACCTGCTATGAGTCCGTGTTGGTGCCCGCGCAAAATCTCTCCGTCTTCCCGAGTCGAAGCGACGCGGGATAAAGGAGAATTCGATTATTGGCGGGTGAATGGATCAAGTGAGCTCTCGAGAGTGTCTGGTGACTTGTGCTTGCGAGCAAGTTAGTCCTATCGGAGCGTCGACGTCAAGAGAAAGCTTTCAGCTAGGTCGATGCACAACCCCTCTAGAGGCCGTCGTCCTAGGGGAGGTTCGGTGCGAGTATTGTCGCAAACCACTTGAATAGTGTCCCATAGGGGGACAGCCCGCGCGTAGCCCCAAGCCGGCGCGCCGAGAGCCCCCGGCCGGTAGTCGTAAGTTGCAGTTAAATCAGTAGTCGTACGTTGCAGTTAATACCGCTAGTCGCCGTCATCTTCCTCCGCCACGTTCGTGACAACGGCGCGCTTTCGACCAAGGCCGAATGGGTTCGGGATGCGCATGCTGAGCACCCGCTCCCGCCTGCGCTCGGCGTCGAGATTCAGGTAACGAGCGCGGAGCAAGTCTTCGAGAGCAATCAATCCGAGCAGCTCGCGCCCGTCGCTCCGCGTGACGACCGGGAAACGCGTAAGTCCGGTGTGAGCCATCCGGTGCACCACCACGCGCAGCGGCTCGTCGGGATACGCAAACGTCGGCGTCGAGCGGATGATTGTCGGAAATTTTTCCCCGGCAGTAGAGGCGCCATCGTCTATAAGCTTCTGCAGGTCCACGCGAGTGACGACGCCGACCACACGCTGTGATTCATCGACTATGGGGAACAGGCGCTGCGGACCCTTTTCCGGATCTACGCGCAGCGATTCCACCAGCAGCGCGGATGCCGCGGTTGGCGGCAGCGCCACGATGTTGGGCCTCATGACTTCCTTGGCGAAAAGAATCTCCAGCGGGTCGACCGCGTACTCGCGACTCAGATGGAACCCGCGGCGCGCGACCTTCTCCGTGAGAATGGAGCGCCGCAGGAAGAGCACGGTAAAACCATGCGCGATCGTGACCGCGACCAAGAGCGGCAGCAGCATGTTGACGTCATGCGTCAGCTCGAGCATGAAGATCACGCCCGTGAACGGCGATCGCATCGTCCCGCCGAGTATAGCGCCCATGCTCACGAGCGCCCAGAATCCGGTTCCTTCCGCCGGCAACACCAGCGACTCGAGACCACCAAGAGCGCCACCCATCATTAAAAGCGGCGCGAGCACACCTCCCGACGTGCCCGAGCCGAGCGACACCGACCAGATGATGGACTTGACGATGAGAATGAGGATGATCAGCCGCAGCGTGATCGTCCCCTGCAGCATCGAACCGATCGTGTCGTAGCCGACGCCCAGTGCCTGCGGACATATGAGACCGCCGATGCCGATCACCAGCCCGCCGAGCATTGGCCACCACATCCAGTGGATCGGCAGCTTCGCAAAGCCATCTTCCGATGCATAGACCGCGAGCGTGAGGAGCGCGGAAAGTCCTCCGGCCAAAACGCCGGCCAGCACGCAACCCGCGAGTCCGGCCGGGCCGATGAACGCGGCGTGCGCGGGGACAGGAAAGAGCGGTCCCATCCCCATGATGTACCTGCGTGCCGCCGCGGCTGTCGCGGCGGCGAGTGCAACGGGGATCATGCTGCGCGGCTTCCACTCGAACAGCAGCAGCTCGACCGCGAGGAGCACCGACGCAACCGGCGCGGCGAACGTTGCCGACATTCCGGCCGCCGCGCCCGCGACGAGCAATGTCTTTCGCTCGGTACTAGTCAGGTGAAAGAACTGCGCGATCAGCGAGCCAACCGCGCCCCCCGTCATGATGATCGGTCCCTCGGCGCCGAACGGTCCGCCGGATCCAATCGATATCGCCGAGGAAATCGGCTTGAGAACGGCGACCTTGGGGTCAATGCGGCTGCCGTTGATCAGAATGGCTTCGATCGCCTCGGGAATTCCGTGGCCGCGGATCCGCTCGGATCCATAGCGAGCCATCACGCCGATGATGAGCGCGCCGATTACGGGGACGACCACCTCGAAGGCGCCAAGCGTGTTTCCGGCCGGCGACACCAACGCGGTGCTCCAGCGCTGGAAGAAGAAGAGGTT
>DASWBC010000253.1:0-3356 GCA_036390815.1 Gemmatimonadaceae bacterium | reverse complement strand
TGCCCGCTGATCGTCGCCTACCGGACGGGACGAATCAATTACGCGCTGGCGAGGCGATTCGTGAAGGTTCCGAACATCGGCCTAGTCAACGTCGTCGCCGGCAGGGAGATCGCGCGCGAATTCATACAGGACGAGATTGTCCCGTCCGAGATGGCCGATGCATTGACGGAGCTGCTCGACGATGGTCCACGACGACAGGAACTCCTGGCCGGTCTTGCCGAGGTGCGCTCAAAGCTTGGCTCACCCGGGGCGGCCGACCGCGTCGCACGGATGGCAAGCGAGCTCGCGGGCCCACGCGGATGAGCGACGACGAGGCCTTCCCGTGGAGATCGCGGGCGGCGCTGCTGGCGGGCAGGGGCGCTCTTCAACTGCTCGCCAGAACGTGGCGGTTTCGCATCGTAAACGCAGCGGCGATCGATGGTCTGAGAGCCGCGAAGCGGAATTTCATTTTCTCGCTCTGGCACGGGCAGCTGCTGCCGCTTCTTTGGCACCATCGCGACGAGGGCGTCGTCCTTCTGATCAGCGAGCACCGGGACGGAGAGCTCGTCGCGCGCGCGGCAGAATCGCTCGGTTACGCGCTCGTCCGGGGGTCGACGACACGCGGGGCTGACCGGGCGCTGATTTCAGTCATCCGGGAGCTTCAGGCAGGGCGTGAGGTCGCAATTACTCCGGATGGTCCGAAGGGACCTGCGGGGAAGTACGCGCCCGGAGCCTTGATAGCCTCGCAGAGATCAGGGGCCGCCATCGTTCCTGTGGTGGCGGTGGCGGACAGGGCCTGGCGCCTCAAGAGCTGGGACCGCTTCATGATACCGAAGCCCTTTGCGCTAGTGACGGTCGCGTATGGAGATCCAGCGAGTGTGCTCGCAACGACTCCTCGCGGGGCATCGGAAGAAGGTCCACGATTCGAGGCGCTCATGAGTGACGCTGTAGGGAAGGCGGGTGGCTGATCGCCGGAGGATGATCGAGACCGTGTGGACCGGCCGCGGGAGACGCGCCCGCGCCGCGCGCGCGATGCTCGCGCCGGCGGAAGCGCTCTATGGTGCGGTCGTCGCGATCAGGGGGAAACTGTACGATTGGGGAATATTCCGGGCAACGGAATTCCCGGTCCCCGTGTTGAGCGTTGGGAATCTGTCGGTGGGTGGAACGGGCAAGACGCCAATTGCGGCGTGGCTTGCGGGCAGATTGCTGGAGAAAGGCGCTGCTCCCGCGATCGTGCTTCGCGGTTACGGGGGCGACGAGACAATCGTGCACGAGCGACTCAATGAAGGAATTCCCGTCATCGCGGCTGTTGACCGAGTGCGTGGAATCCGTGACGCTATCGCGCAAGGCGTGGATGTCGTCGTCCTCGACGACGCGTTTCAGCACCGGAGGGCTCGGAGGGATGCGGACATTTTGCTCGTTAGCGCCGATGCGTGGGCGGGCAAGCCTCGACTACTTCCTGCCGGTCCATGGCGCGAGCCTCTTCGTGCAGCGCGTCGTGCAACGCTCGTGATCATCACCCGCAAGGCGGCCGACAGATCCGCGGTGGAAGATGTGAAGCGGGCGCTCGCTAATGCTGCTTCTCACGTACCCGTAGCGATTGCGCACCTCGCGCCAGGCGATCTGAGGAGTACGGCGACCGGTCAGACTCTTCCGCTCCACGCTCTTCGAGGGGCAGACCTGACCGCGATCGCGGCGATCGCACAACCGGAATTGTTCTTCAAGCAGCTGACCGAGCTGGGCGCGGTGGTGCGGCCATTCAGCTTTCCTGACCATCACGCATTTGCGAGAGCCGACGCACTCAATCTGGCGGCCGCCGCGGGCAACTCGGATTTCGTCGTTTGCACTCTCAAGGACGCGGTGAAACTGGAGTCGCTCTGGCCTGCCGAAGCAGGCTCATTATGGTATGTTTCACAGCGTTTGCGAATCGAGGACGGGCAAGAGCACATCGACCGTCTGCTCGACAATTTGTTGTCCACCGCAATCTGAAACCGGACCTCCCAACAACGGACCGACAGTCGACCTCATGGCCACAGACATTCGAATTCCTGCCCATAAACTCGTTCGACCTGACAAGGACCGTTTCCTCGATGAGGAGAATCCATTCGAGGCGATGATGTCGCGGTTCGACAAAGCCGCTGAGCTTCTCGATCTCGAGCAAGGCCTGTATAAGGTGCTTCGGCAGGCTGAGAAGCAGGTCATCGTCTCGATCCCGGTCATGCTGGACAACGGCCAGGTCGAGGTGTACGAGGGATATCGGGTTCAATACAACACTTCGCGCGGGCCGGCGAAGGGTGGAATCAGGTTCGACCTCAACGTGACGCTCGAAGAGGTCAAGGCTCTCGCGGCCTGGATGACCTGGAAATGCGCGGTGGTCAACATTCCCTTCGGCGGCGCGAAGGGCGGCGTGAGGTGCGATCCGCAAGCCATGAGCGCGGCTGAGCTCGAGAAAATGACGCGTCGCTACACGTCGGGGATCATCAATATGCTTGGCCCCGACACGGACGTGCCGGCGCCGGACGTAAACACCAACGAGCGCGTGATGGCATGGGTGATGGACACCTACTCGATGCACGTCGGCCACACCGTCACCGCCGTCGTTACCGGAAAACCGGTGGAGCTGGGCGGATCGCTGGGCCGACGCGAGGCGACGGGCCGCGGCTGCATGATATGCACGAAAGAAGCGCTCCAGCACCTTGGAATGCCGGTGAAGGGAACGACTATCGCGGTTCACGGATTCGGGAACGTCGGCTCGGTGGCGGCGCAG
This sequence comes from Gemmatimonadaceae bacterium, assembly GCA_036390815.1. Classification (GTDB taxonomy): domain Bacteria; phylum Gemmatimonadota; class Gemmatimonadetes; order Gemmatimonadales; family Gemmatimonadaceae; genus UBA4720. Next base: position 610 of record DASWBC010000253.1, on the reverse strand, counting down.
CTTCTCGCCCGCGAAGGCTGCAAGATCGTGGCGATCGGCGACCGGTCCGTCTCACTCTACAACGCCGGCGGCATCGACATCGACGATGCGATTGCGTATGCGAAGAAGCACCGGTCTCTCGAAGGCTATGGCAAGGCGGAGCTGCTCTCGGGCGCGGACCTGCTGACTCTCGAAGTCGACGTGCTGCTCCCAGCCGCGCTGGAAAACGTCATCACCACGAAGAACGCCAAGGACATCAAGGCGCGGATCATCTGTGAGGGCGCGAACGGACCGACAACCGCCGCGGCTGATTCCATTCTCGATGAGAATGGGATCTTCGTCATCCCGGATATCCTCGCCAACGCGGGTGGCGTGACTGTCTCGTATTTCGAATGGGTGCAGGACCGAGGTGGATACTTCTGGCCCGAAGAGCTAGTCAACGAGCGCCTCGAGACGATCATGCGCCGCAGCTTCAAGGATGTGCTCGACCTCTCTCGCCAGCGTCGCGTGAACATGCGCACCGCCGCCTACATGGTCTCGATCGACAGAGTGGCCAGCGTCCACAAGCTGCGCGGCATCTACGCGTAGATGCGACTTGTCGTCGCCGTCGTGGGCAAGGCACGCAATGCCG
>DASWBC010000252.1:0-3528 GCA_036390815.1 Gemmatimonadaceae bacterium | reverse complement strand
TGCGGTCGCGGCATCACAACCGTATTCAGCGGCGAGTCTCTCCTCGTTCGGAGCTTGGGCCACCTCGCGGCGCAGCGCCCCGACCCGATGACTCAGCATCAGCGATCGCGCCATGTACTCCCCGTGCCAGAACGGCATCCGCGCTGGAGTCCCGGGTGCGGGTATCACGACCACCCGGTCGTGCTCGATCGCCGCGATTCTCCACGTCGACGAGCCGAGCTGAAAGACATCCCCCATCCTCGACTCGTGTACAAATTCTTCATCCAGCTCTCCGAGCCGTGTGCGATCCGGAAGATTCACCGTGTACAGCCCGCGATCGGGAATCGTCCCACCCGAGATCACTGCCGTCATCCGCGCCGCACGTGATCCGATCAGCTTGTCGTTGACGCGATCCCACGTGATTCGCGGTTCCAGCTCTGCGGCGATATCGGACGGATACTTCCCTGACAACATCGCCAGCACTTCATCGAACGCGCCCCGCGTGAGCTGATGATAGGGATAAGCTCGTCTCACGAGACGAAACAGATCTTCGCTTCGCCAATCATCGACCGAGACAGCGGCCACCACCACCTGGGCGAGCACATCCAGGGCGTTCTGCACTACGTGAGTGGGCTCCACATCACCGGCGCGCATCGCCGCGACTATAGCCGCGATCTCCACCGCATCGTCGCGAAAGGTCGGTACGAGTATTCCGCGGCTCGGCAAGCCCAGAGTATGACCGGCGCGTCCGATTCTCTGCAACGCCGAGGTGACACGCTTGGGTGATTGCAGCTGTATGACGAGATCTACCGACCCAATGTCGATTCCAAGCTCGAGAGAGCTGGTCGTAACGAGAGCGCGAAGAGAACCGGCCTTGAGCCGCTCTTCCAGAGCCAGCCGTCGTTCTCGCGCGAGAGACCCGTGATAAGGGAGTGCAACTTCTTCTTCGGCCAAAGCGTTTACGCGCGCCGCGATCTTTTCCGCCTGCGCGCGGTTGTTGACGAACACGAGCGTGGTGCTGGATGCGCGAATATGCCTCAGGACGAGGGGTGCGACCGCGGGCCAAACGCTGCCGCCGGCGTTTCCGAGATCAGCTACCGGCGATTCGATCGCGATCTCCATCTGCTTCGTCATGCCGCAATCGACGATCGTCACCGGCCGGAATTCCGGTGTTCCAGAAGCGCTCTCTTCGCAACCGCCGAGGAATCGCGCGACCTCGTCGAGCGGCCGCTGCGTCGCGGACAGTCCTATGCGTTGCGGCGGCTTTTCGACCAGCGCTTCGAGTCTCTCCAGCGTCAGCGCCAGATGGGCCCCGCGTTTGGTCCCGGCAATTGCATGGATCTCGTCGACAACCACCGCGCGGACACCACTGAACATGCCGCGTCCCTTTATCGTGGTCAGCATGATGTTGAGCGATTCCGGCGTCGTGATCAGAATGTGCGGGGACTTTCGAAGCATCCTTGCCCGCGCGGAGGCAGGTGTGTCTCCCGTGCGAACGGCGACGCGAATCTCCGGGAGCTCCTTGCCTTCGCCCGCGAATCGTTCTCGAAGCTGCGCGAGCGGCCGTTCGAGATTTCTTTGAATGTCGTTGTTCAGGGCTTTCAGCGGCGAGATATAAAGAAGCTGGACGGCATTCGAGAGTGGCTCCTTTGTTCCACGCACGATCAGATCGTTCAGCTCCCATAGAAACGCTGCCAGCGTCTTCCCGGTCCCCGTTGGAGCGAGGATGAGGGTGTGCGCTCCGCTGGCGATCGCAGGCCAGCCCGCGCGCTGCGGATCGCTCGGCTTGCCGAGCGTCTCCTTGAACCACCGCCGGACGAGCGGATGAAAGCGCGCCAGCATCGAGGGGTTACTCGTCACATCACGGACTAAGCGGCGGTTTCCGGCGGGGTGCTAGAGTACGCGCCTCAGCTTCTGCGCCCCCCACTCCAGAACTCTCCCCGAGAGCGGCCGCTTTCTGAACTCGTCGAGCTTGATCTCCTTCGACCACTTTATGTCATCCATGAAGATCGAGTTCATTTGTGCTCCGACGTTCCGATCGAGCGACACCAGCAGCGACTCGTTGTTGAACGACAGCGAACGGTTGTCGAAGTTCATGGATCCCACATAGGACCAGATGCCGTCCACCACAATGCTCTTCGCGTGCATCATCGTCGGTTGGTACTCGTAGATCTTCACGCCGCCCTCGAGGAGCTTCTCGTAATAGGTACGACCCGCGTACCAGGTCGTCTTCACGTCGGTCTTTTCGCTCACCGTGATGACCCGGACGTCCACACCCCTTTTTGCTGCCGCGAGAAGCAGTTGCATGAAATTCTCACCCGGAACGAAGTATGAGTTGCTGATGTAGAGTGTCTTTCTGGCACCCGCGATCGACAGCGCCAGAAACCTTTCCGCCGGCGTGCTCCCGGTGCTGGGGATGCTGTACATCAGGCCGGCCTGCACGTCCCCGACATCGGCAAACGAGCTCCTCGGAAAGAACATGTCGCCGGTCAGCAGCTCGCCCGTCGCTTCAGCCCACGCCGCGGCAAACGCTGCCTGCAGCGCCGCCACTGTCGGCCCCTCGAATCGCACGTTGGTCTCGCGCCATTGGTCTTCGTGATGGCCGTCTCCGAGCCAATAGTCGGCGAGCCCGAACCCTCCGGTGTAGCCGACCCTTCCATCGACTACGACCACGCGAACGTGCGATCGCTGGGCTGCTTTCTGCAGTGTGTACCAGCGAAGAGGTCTCAACCACTTGACCTCGACGCCAGCGCGCTTGAGACTGTCGCGCCACTCCCGCTTGAGCGGCTGGGATCCGAACGCATCGAGCAACAGCAGCACGCGCACTTTGTGTTGCGCGCGATCGATCAGATACTTCGCCATCGTATCGGCGATCGCCCCCGGCTCCGAGTAATACATCTGGACGGTTAAAGTGCGCTCGGCGGAAGCGATGTCCTTCCATAGCAGAGGGTAGGTACCGTTTCCGTTCAGCAGGATCTGGACGCTGTTGCCGGGGTCGATGTGCGTTCCCGTAAACAGCTCGATGCTCCGCGCGAACAGCGGATCCTCGACGCTCGGCGGCCCGTCCTTGTCGCCTTCCGCGATTACGCTCGTAACCGGCGTGTCGTGAGTCACCGACAGAATGCCGATAAGAGCCAAAACCAGCCCGAATAGACTGAGCGCCGCGATTGCTATGTACTTGATCAGTGACATATTCTCTCTGTATGACCTTCGTGGCCCGTCGACGAATCGCGACGCGTGCTATCGTTCTCGACCGCTCCCTCGAAGCACTCCCAATCTTCCGACTGAGCGATTCCGCCGAGGACACGGCAATTTCCTTCTCTCCCGAGAGCGGGGGGCGCTGGCGTGTACTGCCCAGCCCGGGCGACCGCTTGCCCGGAACTTTCGATCAGGACGTGTACATCGAGCTCCTCCATCGTTATCACGAGGCGGGAGCTCCTGAGGACGGAGTGATAAGCTTTACGCTCCACGCCTTCCTTCGCTCCATCGGCCGGCGTGTCGACGGCAGAACATACGAGCAACTTCGATCCGCTTTGACGAGACTTGAGC
>DASWBC010000251.1:0-4440 GCA_036390815.1 Gemmatimonadaceae bacterium | reverse complement strand
TCGGGAAGCGCTTCGACTTGGCGGCGTATCCGAGGTGGGCGCGCGAGAGCTGCATCAGGTCGGCGGAGTCGCCCTGATCCATGATGGTGAAGTCCTTCGCCAGGCCGGCAGCCTGCCCGTAACGTCGAAGCAGCCGGTGCGCCGTGGCGTGGAACGTTCCTCCATTTACCCGCTTGCTGTTGCTGCCCACGAGTTTCTCCGCGCGGGACAGCATCTCCTGCGACGCTCTGCGGGTGAACGTCAGCAACAGTATGCGCTCTGCCGGCACGCCGCGCTCGATGAGGTGCGCGACCCGATACACAAGAGTGCGCGTTTTCCCCGTGCCGGCACCTGCGATGATCAGAAGGGGGCCATCGCCGTGCGTTGCGGCCGCGGCCTGCTGCGGATTCAGCTCTGATGCAAAATCGCGCGGGCTGCCCGTCGATTCGGCGCGCGCCCGGGGAGGATAGACCTTGAGCGTCTCGGTCACGCGACGGTTTCGAGCAGCGTCGCGCGCGAAGTAATGACCGCGGTCAGATCGAAGGCATCCGCGAACTTGGCGGTCACCCGATCCCGCACGTCCTGCATTGAGATCGCTTCCAGGCCCAACTCGCGGGCGATCGAGGTCATCATGACGCCGTCGATTCCGCAGGGAACGATCAGATCGAAATAGGAGAGATCGGTCGTGACATTGAGGGCGAAGCCATGCCACGTGACCCAGTCACGGGCGTGCACTCCGATCGAAGCGATCTTCTTTCCGCGCGTCCACACGCCGGTGTACGCGGTGTTACGCTCGCCGGGAATGCCATAGTCGGCGAGGGAGTTGATCAGCGCCTCCTCGATCTTTCTCAGATACCAGTGCAGATCCTGCCGATGGCGCTTGAGATCGATGATCGGATATCCCACGAGCTGTCCGGGCCCGTGAAAGGTGACGTCTCCGCCGCGCTCGACCTCGAACACGTCAACGCCTTTGCTCTGGAGAAATTCCGGTGATGCGACGAGATGTTTTTGCTTCGATGATCGGCCGAGCGTGACTACCGGCGGATGCTCGACGAGAAGAAGGAGGTCCTGCGGGATCGCTCCGGAGATTCTGTCCCGGGCGAGGCTGCGTTGCAGCTCGAGCGCCTCCACGTAGCCCAACTGACCCAGTGGGACCGTCCACAACTCGCGCTCAGCCACTGTGCATCACCTAAATCACATGTCCAGAACCTTTCCGAGTGAGTCGAGAGCGGCCTGGGCGACAGCTTCGGAAAGGGTGGGGTGGGCATGAATCGCCAGATCGACCTCTTCGACGGTGAACTCGTTCTCACGCGCGACTGCGAGCTCGTGGATCAATTCGGTGGCGTGCGCGCCGATGATGTGGGCGCCCAGGATCTCGCCGTACTTGGCGTCGCGGATGATCTTGACGAATCCTTCGGTCTCGCCGGCGGTGCGCGCGCGTCCGCTGGCGGAGAAGGGAAATTTCCCGACCCTGTAGTCGATCTTCTTTTCCTTCACCTGAGCCTCAGTCATGCCGATCGACGCGACCTCGGGGTGGCAGTAGGTCGCGTTCGGGATATTTCCGTAATTGACCGCGTGGACGTTTTTCTGCCCCGCGAGGAACTCGGCGAAGACGACCCCTTCGCGCATCCCCTTGTGGGCGAGCATCGGCGGTCCGGCGACATCGCCGACTGCGTAGATCCCCTTGGCGGACGTTTCCATGCGCTCGTTGATCTTGATGAAGCCGCGGTCAGTCAGCTGAACGCCCATCTCCTTGAGCCCGATTTCGTCGATGACCGGGGCGCGTCCGGCGGCGACGAGAACTTTTTCGACTTCGAGGCTCTGCTTCTTGCCGCCCACCTCGACACTCATCGTAACGGAAGTCTTGCCGACCTTCACGTCGCTGATTTTGGCGGCGGGGAGCACATCAATCTTCCGTTTCTTGAAGCTCCTTGAAAGCTCGGCGCCACAGTCCGCGTCCTCGAGCGGAAGGATTCCCGGCAGCGCCTCGATGAGCGTGACCTGCGTGCCGAAGGCGGTGAAGACGTCGGCGAACTCGCAACCGACAGCGCCGGCACCGATGATCGCCAACGACTTCGGAGCTTTCTCGAGAATGAGAGCCTCGTCCGAAGAGATGACGGTGGTTTTGTTCAGCTCGAGCCCGATCTGTGGAAGTCCTTTGACTCGGGAGCCGGTGGCGATCACGATCGCTTTTTTCGCTTCGTGCTTCTCTTCCTTTCCATCGATCTTCACCGAGACCGAATTCTTGCCGGCGATCCTGGCCGTTCCCTTGATCCACGTGATCTTGTTTTTCTTGAACAGGTACTCGACCCCTTTGGAATTCTGATTGCTGACGGCGCGCGAGCGCTTCATCGCGACGCCGTAGTCGAGCTTCACGTCGCCGACGGTGACGCCGAAGTCGGTGGCGTGGGAGACCTTAGTGGCGAGCGACGCCGATTCGAGGAGCGCCTTGGCCGGGATGCAGCCCCAGAGGACGCAGGTGCCGCCGAGTCCTTCGCGCTCGACCACTGCTACGGACATTCCAAGCTGTGCAGCGCGAATGGCGCCCACGTATCCCGCAGGCCCACCGCCAATGAAGATCACGTCGTAACTGGCCATTTCTTGTCTTAGGTCGTTTTAAAGTTCAAGTAAATCTAGTCGACAGACTCTCGACTGCGGACTAGCGCTGCGGAGTGCGGGCCAACTGCCATTGCGGATCGCAGACTAACTCCGGATTGGGACACTAACTGCGAATTGAGGACCTAGTACCGAGTCAGAACTAACGATCAAAACCCGCATTGGTCTGTGTAGTCCGGAGCTCGTAATTAGTCTCCCAATCCGCAGTTAGTCTGCGGTTCGTAATAGCAGTTGGCCCGCAGTTCGTAGCTGTTAGTTCTCAGCCGTTGAGGTGAGTCTAGATAATTAGACTCAGCGGATTCTCGATGTACCGTCTGACGGTCTGGAGGAACTTCGCTCCCGTCGCGCCGTCGATCACCCGGTGGTCGCAGCTCATCGTGACGCGCATGCGCTGGCGGACTTCCAGTGCGCCGTTGATCACGACCGGCTTTTCCTCGACGCCGCCAATCGCGAGAATCCCCGCTTCCGGCGGGTTGATGATGGCGGTGAACTGATCGATCCCGAACATGCCCAGGTTGGAGACGGAGAAGGTCGAGCCGGTGTATTCCTCGGGCAGGAGCTTTCGCTCACGGGCCTTCGCGGCCAGCTCGCGAGCCTTGGCCGAGATATCCCACAGCGTCATCCGGTCGGCGTCGAACAGGACCGGAGTGATGAGGCCGTCTTCGACCGCCACCGCCATCGCGACGTGGATCCGGTTGAAGTGACGGATCTTGTCATTGAGCCAGTGCGCGTTGACTTCGGGATGCTCGGCGAGCGCGAGAGCGACGGCCTTGATGACGATGTCATTGAATGAGGCTTTGTACTGCTCTCCCATTTCCAACAGCTGCGCGCGCAGCTCCGCCGCGCGGGTGGCATCGAATTCGGCTGTCAGGAAGAAAGTCGGAACAGGCCCATTCGACTCGGCGAGACGGCGCGCGATTGTCTTTCTGATCAGTGTGAGCGGGACGTCCCTGAAGTCGCCCTCGGCCGTCAGTCTCTCGGCGGCAGCCGAACGTGCGGTCCCGCCGGTCGCCTTTGCGTTCTCGATGTCGCGCTTGACGATGCGGCCTCCCGGGCCCGAGCCCTGGATTCCGCCCAGCTGAATTCCCTTGTCGCTGGCGAGCCTTCGCGCTAGCGGCGATGAGCGCGGGCGCGCTCCGGGAGTCGCGCTAGCACCTGGACGTGCGCCATTTCCCTTCGGCGGGGGAGGCGCGGCCGGTCGTGGCAGCGACCCGGGCCGAGGTGCTGGGGGAGCGGCAGCCGTCGGAGCCGCAGCTTTTTGCTGAGGCGGTGCCGGCGCTTCGCTCTGAGACTGGTCGGACGACTGCGGAGTGGCATTTTCCTGCGCGGGCTTTGCCGGCGCTGCAGCTGGCGCCGAGGCAGTTGCCGGCACCGCGCCGCCGATGATCGCGTCGATGTTCTCGTCGGGAGCGGCGATCACTCCAAGAAGAGTTCCGATCGCGGACGCGTCGCCTTCATTCGCCAGGCGCTTGCGCAGCACGCCGTCGCCGCGCGCGACCAGGTCCATTATCGCCTTGTCGGTCTCGACCTCCGCCAGAACGTCTCCGGCCTTGACCTGATCGCCCTCGTTCTTGGTCCATTTGACGAGGCGGCCTTCCTCCATCGTTGGGGAGAGCGCTTCCATCACCACTTTCGTAGCCATAGGTGGTTAGTCGAGGTACATGACTTTCTTGATCGCGGCGATCGCCTTGGCCGCGTCAGGCTTGGCGGCCCGCTCCAGATTCTTTGCGTACGGCATCGGCACGTCTTCCTGGTGCACGCGCAGCACGGGTGCGTCGAGATCGTCGAAGCATTCGCGCTGGATGAAATCGACGACCTGCGATCCCATGCCGCAGATCTCCCAGC
>DASWBC010000250.1:0-4749 GCA_036390815.1 Gemmatimonadaceae bacterium | reverse complement strand
ATCGGCGCGATGATCGACGCGGCGATCGTGATGATCGAGAACATGCATAAGCACCTCGAGCGCGAAGGGGGGAAGAGCGCAGGGATGGCCAAGTACATCGAGACGAAAGCGCTCACCCGCGAACAGCGGATGCGGATCGTCATCGAGTCGTCGAAGGAAGTGGGGCCGGCCTTGTTCATCTCGCTGCTGATCATCACAGTCAGCTTTCTCCCCGTATTCACGCTCGAGGGGCAGGAAGGCCGGTTGTTCACACCGCTCGCGTTCACGAAGACTTTCGCGATGGCGGCGGCGAGCCTCCTTGCTGTCACTCTCGTTCCGGTGACGATGGCGCTGTTCATACGTGGCCGTATTTACACTGAGCGGGCAAACCCCGTAAGCCGCTTCCTCATACGGGTGTATCGGCCGATCATCAATGGAGTGCTGCGAAACCGGTGGCCGGTCGTCGTCGTCGCCATCGTTGTTCTCATCCTCACCTGGATTCCGTGGAAGCGCATGGGACGGGAGTTCATGCCGCCCCTCCAGGAAGGCACGATCCTGTATATGCCGACTACCCTTCCCGGCATCAGCATCGCTCGCGCGCGGGAAATCCTGCGGATTCAGGACTCCGTGCTCAAGTCTTTTCCCGAGGTCGCGAGCGTGTGGGGCAAGGCCGGCCGAGCAAACACGGCGACGGACCCGGCTGGCCTCGACATGTTCGAGACGACGATCGCGTTGAAGCCAGAGTCGCAGTGGCGCGCAGGCATGACGCAGGAACGGCTGGTAGCCCTGATGGATTCGGCCGTGCGCGTCACCGGAGTTACCAATGCGTGGACGATGCCCATCAAAGGACGCATCGACATGCTGGCCACGGGCATCCGAACGCCGGTCGGCATCAAAATCTTCGGACCCGATCTGGCGGAGCTGGAACGCATTGGCAAAGCTGTCGAGAGCTCGGTGCGCAGTATTCAGGGAACCCGGAGTGCCTTCGCGGAGCGAGCGGTCTCCGGATATTACCTCGACATCGACATCGACCGCGTGGCAGCGGCGCGCCACGGATTGAACGTCGGCGACATCCAGACGGTGATAGCGAGCGCGATCGGCGGCATGACGATCACGCAAACTGTGGAAGGGCGTGAACGCTATGGAGTGCGCGTTCGCTACCCGCAGGAGCTGAGGGACACCCCCGAGCAGCTGGCATCGGTGCTGGTGCCCGTAAGCCATTCGATAGGCAGCACTGTTCTGCCTGCCACTGCTTCAGGTGGAATGCCAGCGACGCTGGCAGCGCCGATGACCGGCGGAAATGTTGCGCAGGTTCCATTGGGACAAATAGCGACGATCAAGAAAGTAGCCGGCCCAATGGTCGTACGCACCGAGGGCGCAATGCCGACGGCGTGGGTTTATGTGGACGTCGCCGACCGTGACATCGGGAGCTTCGTCGACGAGGCGCGTCGCGTCGTAGAGCGCGATGTAAGACTCCCGGTCGGGTATAGCCTGGCGTGGAGCGGCCAGTACGAGTACATGCAGCGGGCGGCGGCGAGGATGAAGCTTGTCGTGCCAGCAACGCTGGCGATCATCTTCATGCTGCTCTATTTCAATTTCAGGAGCGTCAGCGAGAGCCTCATCGTGATGCTCTCGGTACCATTCGCGCTCGTCGGCGGATTCTGGTTCGTCTGGGCGCTCGGATACAACTGGTCGGTCGCGGTGGCCATCGGATTCATCGCGCTTTCCGGAGTCGCTACTGAGACCGGGGTGGTGATGCTCATCTATCTGGATAACGCGTGGGGGGCCAGGCAGAAGGATGGCAAGCGCGCGTCGAATCGCGATCTATACGACGCGATCGTCGAAGGCGCGGTCGAGCGCGTGCGTCCGAAAATCATGACCGTGACCGCCATCATGGCGGGGCTGCTCCCGATTCTCTGGGGGAACGGCGCTGGCGCGAGTGTCATGAAGCGCATCGCGGCGCCGATGGTCGGCGGTATGATCTCGAGCACGATCCTGACGCTCGTCGTGATTCCAGCAGTTTACGCGCTCGTGCGGGAGCGCGAGTTGTCTCGGGCTGCAGTAGTCGCGGGGGGAGAAGGTATCACGGAAGTCTCGCCTGTTTTCGGGAGGGCTGTATGAGAATCAAGGCGCTCTCACTCGGGCTATCGGCAAGACTGATCACCGTTAAGTATTCCCTTCTACGAACCATCACGACGAGGCTGAAAGTACGGCAATGGCAGATGAGCTGACAGTTGGCGACGCGTTACCTCAGAACTGCGAGCCCATCGAGATACACGTAAACGAATTGAGCGTCCTGTTCAATGCGATGGATCCGTCCCCACTGCCTGGGAAGGATCTCGACCCGAAGGCCGAAGAATTCATCGTCAGCTGGGCCCGGTCGCTACACCGCGACGCACAACTCGCCATCCAGGTGGACGTCGATCGGCCCGGCGTCTCCGACCACATGGCGCTGGTTCACGACGGAATCCACGAGTTCTTCAGGCAGCGATCATTGAGTGCCAGTCGACGCCTGAATCAGCTCTTTCGAGTGGGGCGGACGAGCCTCTTGATTGGCGTCGTCTTCCTCACCGTAGCCGTCACCCTCGCCGGCCTGGTGGACCGAGCCCTGGGCGGGAGTCAGGTAAGCGCCCTCATTCGCGAAAGCATGGTAATTGGTGGCTGGGTGGCGATGTGGCGTCCGCTCGAGATCTTTCTTTACGACTGGTGGCCGATTCTGGCGGAGCGCAAGTTGTTCGATCGCTTAAGCGCGGCGCCGGTGCGGATCAGGTTCAAGCCGGCATCCTAGTGATGTAAAGCATCAAAGAGGTCATGCTGGCATCCGTCTTCGGGAGTGCTGTGTGAGAATCAAATCGCAATCACTCGGGACATCGGACATTCGGAAAAAGGGGAATTACTGATGCCGCTGACTCCTCACATTGAGAAGCATTTTACCTCGAGCGATACCGTTCGTGACGTCGTCATCGGAATGTCCGACGGGTTGACGGTGCCGTTCGCTCTCGCCGCAGGTCTTACCGGTGCGATTGCGCAGTCCCGTCTCATTATTACCGCCGGTTTCGCCGAGATCGTGGCGGGCTCGATCGCAATGGGTCTCGGAGGCTATCTCGCGGCTCGGGGTGACGCAGAGCATTACTTGCACGAGAAGGCGCGCGAGGAAGACGAGATCACGCGCATTCCCGAAGCCGAAGCGAACGAGGTCACCGACATTTTTCAAAGTTATGGGCTCTCGGAGAGCGAGAGCTTCTCCGTCGTCCAGTCTCTGCGTCAGCGGCCAAAGGATTGGGTGGCGTTCATGATGCGCTTCGAGCTCGGCCTCGAAGCGCCAGAGCCGGGTCGCGCGTGGAAGAGCGCGCTCACCATCGCGCTCGCGTACGCGGTAGGCGGAATGATCCCGCTCAGCGCATATCTATTGTTTCCAGATGCTCACGTGGCCCTGCGATTGTCGGTGGTAGTGACGCTCATCGCGCTCGCCGTCTTCGGCGGAGTGAAGGGGAGGTTCACTGGTGTCCCTTTGCTGCGCAGCGCTTTGCAGACGACGGTGACTGGAGGGCTCGCTGCGGCGGCGGCATTCGCGATCGCCCGCTTGATCTCCTAGCTTCGTCTGCTGGTTCTCACGGACCTCGGCTTCCGTCGGTTCACTTCCTCGTCGCGCTCGTCAATCGCAGATTAGATCGTGCATTCACTCGTCCGCCGTTACATCAAGACTGCCATCGCGTTCCTGGTGCTTGGGCTCGCGATCGGAACCTGGATACTGATTCGACGCGAGATTTTCCTGCAGCCTCCAGGTCTGTACGAGGTGAGCGCGCACACTCATGCGCTCCTCGTGGGCTTCGTGATGATGATGATTCTCGGCGTGGCGCTCTGGCTCTTTCCGCGCGCTGAGCGCGGTGAGCAGCAGTATGACCCGAGGCTGGCCGTTGCCGCGTACTGGCTTCTCACGATCGGAACGGCCGGTCGTGTCGCAGGGGAGCTGGCTCGGGCGAGCTTCGCTTCTCTGTGGCTGCGATCGGCCATCGTGGCCGGTGGGCTGGCGCAATTCGCGGGAATCGCTCTCTTCTTCTTTACGATGTGGCCTCGCATCCGTTCCGCTGGAAGTCACATTCGTGAAGCCAAGGGAGAAAAGTTCTAGACCCGATACAGGAGAGAATGCAATGGCCGCCGAAACAATTCCGACGTTGTCCGAGCTCGCTGAGCGTTCAGCGACGCGCCGAGAGTTCCTGATCAAGGCATCGGCATTGGGCGCGCTTACGCCCTTCGTCATGAGCGCCTGCACGGACGAATCGGCGCACAACACCGCGGGACAGCAGACAGGCTCGAACGCTACGACCGTTCCGCAGGGCGGGCCCGGGACGGCAGTGCGCAACCCCGACAGCAAGCTGGACACGGGTGGTCACGCCAACATTCATCAATCAACGGCCCCGGTTGCGAACACGCAGAACGTGGCGCTTCATCGCTTCGACCCGGTACTCCCGCCCGTCGCACGCGAGCGCACTACAAAGCTCCAGTTCACAGCTCAGGAAGTGCCGGTCCGCATTTCGGACGATACCGTCATCTCGGCATGGACATTCGACGGCGACATTCCAGGACCGATCGTGCACGTCAGGCAGGGAGACACCGTCGAGTTCACTCTCCTCAATCACGGATCTATTCCGCATTCGATGGATTTTCACGCGGCGCAGATCGATCCAAAGGTCGCCTTTCGCTCGGCGAACCCCGGACAGCCGGTGTCGTACACGTTCAAGGCGCGCTATCCGGGAGTGTACATGTATC
>DASWBC010000249.1:0-1661 GCA_036390815.1 Gemmatimonadaceae bacterium | reverse complement strand
CCTATACCAACGCGCCCAGGAGCGGCATCGGCAGGATCACTGACATCAGGGAACAGGGACGAACTCCGTCGGGCAGGGTCGCCGCGCTCGTGGTGCAGACCGAGAGGGGAAGCTACGCCCTCCGCGGCAACGACATCAGATTCGTACTGAGAGATCCAAAGGGTGCCATCCTCAACAGCACCTTCTTCACTTTCACGCGGGAAACCAGCGGCGGGGAGGTCTCCGGCTTCACGGTCAGTGGCCGCGGTTACGGCCACGGAATCGGGATGTGCCAGTGGGGCGCCATCGGACGCGCGCGCGCGGGACAGAAGTATCGTACGATTCTAGAGACTTATTATCCGGGGACGACCGTTGGCCGAATCGCCGGTTAACAACAAGGAGCTGAAACCGCCGGGCCCAGTCCGGCTCGGCCTCGTCGGCGCGGGTGCGATCGCCCAGCTCGCGCACCTTCCCGTGCTGTCCAAGCTCAAGGGCGCCGAGCTGGTCGCTCTCTGCGACAATGACGGTCCCAAGGCGAGCGCGATAGCGGAGCGCCTCAAGATTCCCGACGTGTTCACCGACATCGAGGACCTGCTCGAGCTGGACCGGGTTCACGCGGTCGTCATCGCGACTCCGAATCATTTGCACGAGCCGCACGTTCTCCGCGCGCTCAAGTCCAAGGTGGACGTGCTTTGCGAGCGGCCGCTTTCGCTGACCTCGCGCGGCGTGGAGCGGATTCTCGCTGCCGCGAAGCAGGCCGGTCGAAAAGTCGTCGTCGGCAACAACCATCGCTTTCGCAGCGACGTGCAGCAGCTCTATCGGTTCCTCCAGGGCGGGGAGCTGGGGCGTCTCTTTGGCGTGCGGGCGGGCCAGTACCAGTTCGCGGCGGCGCGAACTGGCTGGCGATTCAGGCGCCCCGAAGCGGGGGGAGGAGCATTCTTCGAGCACGGCTATCCGCTCGTGGATCTCGCGCTCTGGGTCGCCGATTTCCCGGAGCCCGTTCGAGTGACCGCGCACATGGATCGGTCGCGCGGCGCGGCCACGGTCGAAGACTCGATGATAGTGCACGTCGAATGCGCCGGCGGAATGAGCTTCAGCTTCGACGTCTCATGGTGCTACGTCGGACAGGAAGAGCGCTGGTGGTTCGAGGTGCTCACGAGTCGGGGGAGCGCCCGCCTGGCTCCGCTTCGCGTGGTGAAGTTGCTCAATGGCAAGCCGACCGACGTGTCGCCGAGCGGGGCGGCGGCGCGCGAGAGCGTGTTCCTGCAATCGTACAGGGCGGAGCTCGCCCACTTCATCGCCGTCGTCAACGAAACGACTCCCTACGACCCGCCCGAGGATCAGCTCATCGTAATCAGGCTGATGGAGGCGATCTACAAGGCGGCGGAGGAAGGTAAGGAAGTCCGTCTGTAGGCGGTGAGGCGGAAGACCGTCCACCACACGGCGAGGTTGATCGGCAGCGCGAGCGCGATGATCTCTCCGTTCCTCTCGCTGAAGAATGGAATTCCCTGCGCGGTGAACCCGAACAGGCAGAGCAGGGCGATGAACCCCGCGAACTTTATCGCCCGGGAGACTCCGCGCTGCCCGTAAATCGAGAGCGGTACGAGCACCACCATCGCGATCGAGAGCGGGTCGAAGTGCATCAGGTTTTGGTTCCGGCCCATGAAGTAGTGCTTGGTGAA
>DASWBC010000248.1:0-3434 GCA_036390815.1 Gemmatimonadaceae bacterium | reverse complement strand
TCGCGCATCTCTCCCATTCGTGCGAGCAGCTTATCGTGCGAGATGAAGTCTCCGTCGAAGCTCTGGATCGCGGCGCAGGCGAGAGTCACGGGGGTGACGGGAATGATCGCGGCGATTCTATCGATGACGGAGTCGGACAGTGCCTGAACGCGCGCCAGACGCTCGCCACGCTCGATCGTGAACAGTCCACCCGTCTCGCGCTCCTGCTGCTCGAGCCAGGGCGCCAGCGGAAATGGCTCTCCGATCACAACCGACGCGCGTCCGTATCGTCTCCATCGTCGCGCGACGAGACGGGCCATGTTCCACCAAACGTAGCGAGCCACCTCGCCGAGCTGCGTGCGACGCGGCGGACGCTTCCCACCCTCCCGCGCATCCAGCTCGCGCAGCAGCGAGCGGTCCTCCAGCCCACGATCGTAATTGATGGCCACCGGCACGACG
Organism: Gemmatimonadaceae bacterium; assembly: GCA_036390815.1. Lineage (GTDB taxonomy): Bacteria > Gemmatimonadota > Gemmatimonadetes > Gemmatimonadales > Gemmatimonadaceae > UBA4720. Next base: position 2,996 of record DASWBC010000248.1, on the reverse strand, counting down.
TAGAGGCGCCGCCGCATTGACGGCTCTCGCGCAACGCCGAGAACGTAGTCGAGGAGCCCGATCTTCGCCTTCCCCAGCTTTCCGTCGCGGCTCAGACCGCCCTCGAGGAAGATTCCTTGCGTCACGCCATTGCGCGTGATGAGCTGCACGTACCGCTCGAGCACGGTGTGATAGAGCTTCTCCCGGTATTTCCGGCGGATGAAGTACGCGCCGAACGATTTGAAGATGTACTCGAGCGGAAAGGTTCGCGCCCACTCTCCGACGGCGTACGAGATCGCCACCTGCCCCGAGAGCACGTATCCGACGAGGACATAGTCGGCGTTCGATCTGTGATTCATCAGGTAGATCACGATCGCGTCGCGCGGGAGCGCGCCCTGCGATGTGCGCCCGGCGTACTCGGCCGACACCTTATAGAAAAAGTTCAGCAGCACCCGGCTGACGACGAGACCGATCTTGTAGTAGGTGAGAATGTTGAAGAACGGCACGATCTCGTCGATGTACACTTCGACCCGGCTCCATGCGTCTCCTTCGTCCACGGAGTTTTCGGCGGCGTGCTCTCTGACTGCCTGCGCGATCGCTTCGTCCGCTAGAAGAGTCTCCCGGATGAATGGCTTCTTCGTGAGCTTGAAGCGGTCGATCCGTGATCGCGAGCGATGGAGCGCGCGGAGGGCAATCCGCGTGGCGCCCAGGCGGACGACGATCGTCGCGACCAGAGCGGCGAAAAGAGTGACTCCGAGAATCCACGTGGCGGGCGCCATGACGGAGGTCAACATCCCATGATGCACCCGTCCGTCGCGCTCGAGGCCCTTACATCAATGGCCCGGTCCCACCGAAACCGCGTGGAATGTAACGACGAGGTCGTCACCTTCGTTGACCGTTACTTGCTTGTCGTTGGCTTCACCGACGGCGAGCTGATTATTCGTTATGAAGCTCACGTGGATGTAGTAGTCGCCCGCGGCAACTCCCCCTTCGCTCGCGCCGAACACCGCGATCCCGTCACTGCTTGTCGAGCTCGCACGCCACAAAAGCGCGCCACCTCCGATCAGCTTGTAAAGATCTGCGTTGGCTCCCTGGATTCCCACATTGTTCGCATCGACTACCTTTGCCGAGAGCTTGCCGACCGCTGACACCGCTGTAGAGTTGCTGCAAGCCGGAGACGCAAGGACGCACGCGAAAGCAGCGACAGCGACGATCCGTAGACGGGTTGCTTTCATATAGGGGTGAGCCGGAAATAGGGTGTGATATGAATATCTTACCATAATAGGCGCCCTCATGGCGAAATCTTTGCGCTCGCCGGAATCCTCATGGGAAGCCGCGGCACTACCCGGAACGTGACGACGGTGTCGTCACCAGCCTTGACGGTCACAGGTTTGTCGTTGGTCTCGCCCGGCGCGAGCTTGTGCCAGGTGATATCGGTGATGTGGATCACGTAGTCACCTTCGATCACTCCACCATTCTTCGCCCCGAGAACAGCGATCCCAGTGCTGTCGGTCGAACTGGCCCTCCAGTAGACTTTCCCCGATGGCGTCAGTTTGTAGAGATCCACGGCCGTCAGGCGAACCGGATCATTATTGCGCGCGTCGATCACCCGCACGGACAGCTTTCCAAGGGGATATTTCGTCCGTCTACAACCAGGAGTCGCAAGGAGCACGACCAGAGCAGCGCAAACGCCTATTCGCCGCCGAACAACGCCCATCAGTGACCTCCTCTAATCTCGCCAATCGCACTGCATCTTCGGTAAAATACTAGGCATTTCCTACCGGACGGAATATGGAAAAGCAGCGATCAGCGAGTTTACCGACGGTTGTTCGATCGTAGGGCCCACCGATGCCTAGCGGCTACGTACTGGGCATTTCCGCCTTCTACCACGATAGCGCCGCATGCCTGCTCTCGGGCGAAGCGATCGTGGCGGCGGCACAGGAAGAGCGATTTACACGCGTAAAGGGTGACGAGCGATTTCCCCGGCACGCCGCGCGGTACTGCCTTGCCGAAGCTGGCATTCCTGCATCAGAGCTGGACGCGGTCGTCTTCTACGAAAAGCCGTTGCTGAAATTCGAGCGGCTTCTCGAGACCTATCTCGACATCGCCCCCCGCGGGTTCGATTCCTTCCGCCGCGCCGGACCCCTGTGGATGAAGGAACGTCTTCATGTCGAACGCGCCATCCGCTCCGGACTGGAAGGCTACAAGGGAAAGCTGCTGTACACCGAGCACCACGAGTCACACGCGGCGAGTGCGTACTATCCGTCACCGTTCGACGAGGCGGCGATACTCACCATCGATGGGGTGGGTGAATGGGCGACCGCCACGATTGGTGTAGGGCGTGGCGCCGAGCTCGAGCTCTTGGAGGAGATGCGCTTTCCCGATTCGCTCGGCCTGCTCTATTCGGCATTTACATACCAGGCCGGCTTCAAGGTGAACAGCGGCGAATACAAGCTGATGGGGCTCGCGCCGTTCGGACAGCCGCGCTACGTAGATCGGATTTATGCCGACTTGTTGAAGCTGGACGACGAGGGGTCATTCACGCTCGATCAACGGTTCTTCGACTACCGTGGCGGGTTGCGGATGACCAACCGCAACTTTGACCGCCTGTTCGATGGACCGCCTCGATTACCCGAGGGACCGCTATCGCAGCGCGAGATGGATCTCGCGTGTTCCGTGCAGGTGGTGTGCGAGGAGATCGTCCTTCGCATGGCGTGCCATGCGCATCGAAGAACGGGAATGGACAAGCTGTGCCTCGCTGGAGGAGTGGCATTGAACGCGGTCGCCAATGGACGCCTTGCCCGCGAAGGTCCATTCGCCGAAATCTGGGTACAGCCGGCCGCGGGAGATGCAGGGGGCGCGCTCGGGGCCGCCTATGTCGCACGCCACAAGTACTTCGGGCATCCGAGGGCCCCTAAGGCCGGCATGGACTCGATGCAGGCCGCGCTTTTGGGTCCTGGGTTTGCCCCTGACAAGATTCGGCGTGCTCTCGACATCGCGGGTGCCCACTACGAAGA
>DASWBC010000247.1:0-1861 GCA_036390815.1 Gemmatimonadaceae bacterium | reverse complement strand
GCCCACGCCGCATTCGTGTATATCCTGATCGTGCTCGGCGCCACCGCCGGTGGCGAGCGGTGGCTCGGAATCTTCGTCGCCTTCCTCGGCTTCTTCGCGATCAATTATTTTTTCCAGCCGCCATTCGACACACTCACCGTGAATGAGCCGCTGGATGTGCTGGCGCTGATTTCGTTTTTGTCCACCGCACTCGTGGCGAATTATCTGCTCGCGAAGGCGCGAGCCGAGGCCGAGCGCGCGCGCAGGCACGCGGAGGAGATCGAGACACTGTCGGCGGAGGTGCGGCACGCCGAAGCGCTGAGAGAGGCGAGCCGTCTCAAGGACATTCTGCTCGCATCAGTGTCACACGATCTGAGGACGCCGCTGACGGCGATACGCGCGCTGGCGCAGGACATCGCGGCCGATGGCTCCCGCGCCCGAGGTCACGCCGAGATCATCGTCGGGCAGGCAGACAGGCTCGGCAAGATGGTGGCTGACGTGCTCGATCTCTCCCGACTCAAGGCCGGTGCGTTCACGATGAACGCGGAGGTGAACACGGCGGAGGACCTCCTGGGCGCCACGATTCGCCAGTTCTCGGGAGTGCCGGAAGCGAAGCGCATCGAGACGGTCATCGACTATTCCCAGCCCGCGCTGCTTGGAACTTTCGATTTCGTGCAGTCTCTGCGCGTGATGACGAATCTCGTCGACAACGCGCTGCGCTGCTCGCGCGATGCGCCCGTGATCATCACGGTGACTCAGACGAACGGTGCGCTGACTTTCCAGATCGCGGATCGCGGGCCTGGCGTTCCGGTGTCCGAGCGCGAGCGGATATTCGAGTCCTTCTATCGGCCCAAGGGCGCGACGGCGGGTTCGGGTGCGTCGGGTCTCGGGCTTTCGATCGCGCGCCAGCTTGCGGAGGCGCAGGGTGGGAGCGTCAGTTACGCGGACAGGCCGGGAGGCGGGAGCATCTTCAAATTTGAGATTCCGGCGGCCAAGCTCGAACCGCTCACCTAAAGTTGCGCGCGGACCCAGTAACAAACCGTGTCCAGCAGTCTCTCCCAGACAGACAGCCGCCGCAGGTCCTCGCTCGTCACGCGCCGTGCGAGAGCGAGGTCACTGGCAAACGCCTCTTCCATCCGCACCGCAATCTGCTTATCGAGCGCGACCACTCCGAACTCGGCGTTGAGCGCGAAGGAACGGGGGTCGAAGTTGATTGAGCCAATGGAAGTCACGGCGCCATCGACCACCACAGTTTTTGTGTGAATCATCGTCGGCTGGAACTCGTACAGCTCTACCTGCCCGCGAAGTAGCCCGCGCCACGTCCGGCGGCTGGCGCGACGCACCGCTGGCTGATCGTGATACGGGCCCGGCATGAGAATCTTCACGTCCACGCCACGCGCTTTCGCGGCGGAGAGGGCTTTGACGAATGGACGCGTGGGAATGAAGTAGGCGTTGCTGATCCACAACCGCCGGCTCGATCCGGCGATCAATGCCGCCATGGATCGCCGGGCGTCGCTCGTCGCGTTCGTCGGGTTGCTCTGAATGGCGCAGATCCCCACACCGCCGGCGCGAGCCAGGATTGGAAAGACTTTTTCTCCAATGGGAAGCTCTCCCGTTGCTTCGTTCCAGGTATCGACGAATGCAGCCTGAACCACGGCCACTGCCGGACCCGCGATGCTCACGTGCGTATCGCGCCAGTGCGCTGGAGACTCTCCGTTTCCGTCCCATTCGTCAGCGATGCCGACGCCTCCGGTGAACGCGAGCTTGCCATCGACGATGAGGAGCTTTCGATGACTTCGGTGGTTGTACTTCGCCCAGTTGAACCACTGGATCGGGCGGAACCAGCGGACTTTACATCCAGCCTCGCGCATTTTGGCGATGA
>DASWBC010000246.1:0-6130 GCA_036390815.1 Gemmatimonadaceae bacterium | reverse complement strand
TCCGTACACGCCGATTATCGGAACGTCGTTTCTAATCAGTTTTCTCTGTCCAATCGTGTATTCTGCTCCTGCCTTCTTTCCCTGCTGGCACTCCGTGTAAAGGCCTTCCGCGTAAGTCGCGAAGCTCTCGTGTATCCACATGTCGGCAGCATCCTTCATCGTGATGCTGTTTCCGAACCACTCGTGCGCGCTCTCGTGGATGATGATGAAATCCCAGAGCAAACCGCGTCCGGTCTGCGACCGATCACGTCCAAGGTAGCCGTTCAAGTAGTGATTCCCGTAGGCGACGGCGCTCTGGTGCTCCATGCCCAGGTGCGGAGTCTCGACGAGCTTGTAGCCATCCTCGTACCACGGGAACGGACCGAACCAGCTCTCGAAGCATTGGAGCATCGGCTTCACCTGCTGAAACTGCTTCCTGGCGGTGTCAACGTGATAGTCGAGCGGATAGAAATCGAGTGTGAGCTTCCCCTTCTCTCCCTGATAGACGTCGCCGAAGTGCTCGTAGTGCCCGGCGTTGACGGCAACGTCGTAATTGTTGATCGGGTTCCTGACGAACCATTCGTAGGTCGTTGTGCCATCTGCGTTCCGTGTCGTGCGGCGCAGCCGTCCGTTCGACGCATCCATCAGCGAGTCGGGAACGGTGATCGCGACACGCTGGCTATCGGGCTCGTCGGAGTAGATGTCCTTGTTCGGCCACCACGCGCTCGCGCCCAGACCTTCGTTGGCTGTCACCACCCACTCGCGCCTGAGGCTGTCGCGCGCCCACACGAAGCCGCCATCCCAGGGCGCGTGAGTCGCGACGATCGGCTTGCCATGGTAGTAGACGGCGATCGTCTTCCTCGTTCCCCGTTTCTGGGGCGCGATCAGTGTGACGAAGAAAGCATTACCGTCGCGGCGAGCACTTAGCTCGAGCCCCTCCTGCACGATGCTGTCGACGACGAGCGGCACCTGCAAATCGATTTGCATCTCGCGGGCGGGCGGCGACCTGAGCACACGATAGGTGATCGCGTTGTAGCCGGTGATGCTGCTGTCGGCTGGATTCACCTTCACGTGTAGATCGTAGAACGAGGCGTCCCACCAGGCGCGCTGCCGTGTGTTCGAGCCCCTCAGGGTATCGGCGTGCGTGAACACCGGTGCGGCCACTTGCGCTGCTGCGGTGATGGGCACCACGGCTAGGCAACTGCAAAATATGACTACCGGCCAGCGGCTGACGGCGGGTCGGCGGTGGGCTCCGGGCGGGATGTTTGGTGCGCGCAAGCCGGCGCAGGGGTTTGCGACCATTAGAGGCAGACCACTTGAATAGTGTCCCACCGATAGACAGCCAGCACGTAGCCCCAGGCCGACCCGCCCAAGGCTCTTGGCCGGTGGTCGTAAGTTGCAGTTTTTTCCATCACGGAGCCCTCCGAGCCGCGGCGCCGATCTGGTATTCCTTGGGCGGCTCCGCGCCGAGAAGATTCTTGACGAAGTAGTCCCAGCGCCTGCGAACCATGTAGGGCTCATTGCCGAACCCATGGGTGCGGTTCGGAAGCAGAATCAGATCGAAATCCTTGTTCGCCTTGATCAGCTCGTTGACGACGAGAAGCGTGTTGTACGGCGGAACGTTGTCGTCCATGGTGCCGTGGGCGAGGAGCAGCTTTCCTTTCAGGTTCTTCGCCAGCAGCTGATTCGCCTCCGGCGCGTAGTTGTCGCTGCTATCCGGCGTGCGGACGAGCAACCCCTGATATCGCTCGCCCCAGTCGTCTTCGTACTCGCGCTGATCGTGATTCCCCGCTTCCGAGATCCCAACCTTGAAGAAATCGGGGTAGCGGAACATCGCATCGGCGGCGGCGAATCCCCCGCCGGAATGTCCGTAGATTCCCGCGCGGTCGAGGTCGATCCATGGATAGCGGCGAGCGAGCTCCTTCATCCCCGCAACCTGATCGGGGAGCGTGTTGTCGCCCATCCTCCCGAAATACGCGTCGTGGAACGATTTCGATCTCCACGGCGTCCCCATTCCGTCTATCTCCACGACAATGAATCCCAGCTCGGCCAGCGCCTGCGCATCGCCGCGGGCGGGTGAGAAGCTGCGGCCTCCGACGCTGCCGGTCTGCGGACCCGGATAGATGTGATTGACAATCGGATACTTCTTCGCGCGATCCAGATTCGTGGGCACGTACATCAGGCCGTAGAGATCGGTCTTGCCGTCGCGCGCCTTGACCGTAATGGGCATCGGCGGCTTCCAGCCGGTCGCGCGCAATTTCCCTATGTCCGCCGTCTCGAGCGCGACTATGCTCTTTCCATTCAGATCGCGCACCACCGTGACTGGCGGTACCTCGGGCGTCGAGTACGCGTCGATGAAGTACTGGCCGGATGGAGCCAGCGCGACCTCGTGGTCGGCGTTTTCAGGAGTGAGAAGTGTGAGACCTTTTCCATCCATTCCGATCTTGTAGAAATGACGGAAATACGGATCCCGTCCTCGCTCCTTCGCGTTTCCGACGAACCACAGAGTTCTGCTCTTCTCGTCAACGCGGCGCAGCTGCGCAACGTTGCCCTCGCCACTCGTGATCTTGCTCTTGAGTTGTCCGGTCGTGAGATCGTAGAGGTAGAGCTGGCCCCAGTCGTCCCGTTCCGAGAACCAGATCACTTCGTTGGACGCCGGAAGAGCGCGCCAGTTGACCATTCCGTTCCCGGACTCGTACTGCGTCGCGACGTCTTCCCTGAAGACATCGCGAACACTCCCGTTCGCTACATCGGCAACGCGGAATACCTCGTGCTTGTGGTCGCGCGACGTCGAGACAAACGCGATGTGTGAGCCATCCGGATACCACTGCACGTCCGCCCATTCGCTGCCTCGGCAGATGACGTGATCGCAGAGCGTGGATCGGTGGGAATCCGGCGGCATCTGGAACCGCACGACGCGCGGCGTGTCGACATCGATCACAACGCGCTGGATCATCGCGATCAGGCTGTCACCTGGCAGTGGATACTTCCACGCCTGAAGCTGCGGATGGCCGACCTTCGTGTTGACGAGATACATCTCCCCGACGCCGCGCTCGTCCTGCTGAAACGTTGCGATCTTCCGCGAATCCGGCGACCAGACGAGAACCGGCCTGTCGCTTTTCACCCAGCCGGCGTTGTCGGTAGCGTAGCCAAAGTCTTTCTGTCCATCCGTGGTGAGCTGAGTCTCGCGACCAGTCGCGATGTCTCGCACCCACAAGTTGTAGCTGCGGATAAAGGCAGCGCGCTTGCCATCCGGCGAGACGGATTCCGTCCGTGATCCTGTCATCAGCTGCGCCGTGCCGCGCAGACGCGACATCTCGCGCGGATCGAGCGCTCCACCGCAGCGATCGGTTTCCGGACTGCATGGAACTCGAGTGCCCTTCGACGGATCTACCAGAATGAACTGACTCTGGCCGCCCATGGTCGTGCGATAGCCGAAGCGGTCGCCTGAGAGCCAGGTCGGCTGCACGCTCATTCCGCTGACGAGGGGCAGCACGTTGTCTCTGAGAAATCGCTCCGCGCGCGCGTAGTCCGCGGCGGTGACGACAGGCGCTCGCTGCGCATTGGCCTGTAGCGAGAACAGCGTGACACCGATTGACCCGGCAAATAGTCTGATTGCCGCCCGAGTGCGCACTACTCGACTGGTGCGCACGGGTTCAGTTCCCGCCCGTCGGCTTGGCCACCGCCGCGCGCGGCCACACGTTGTCGGCAACGTCGCGATCCGGGAATCTCCCGTTCGGATCCAGAGTGATTTTCGTGATCGCGCGTCCGCCGAAATCCAGATTCGCTGTAAAGGTGCGACTGCCGGCGAACCAGACATCCACCGGCCACGTGACGATCGCCGTGTTGGCGTCTGCCATTCTGCTGTTGGCCATTGGTCTGATCGCGCTACCTGTCGTCGCGAATTCGACTTTCAGGATGACGGGCGATGGCATCTGCCCGTTCTGCCGGATCGTCACCGCAGTGCGCCGGCCGGATGTCCGCACGTTCTGAATCGAGCCATCGACTGACTCGGTGGTGAACAGCCAGTAGTTCCAGAACCAGCCGAGGTCCTGGTGGAGAGCGTTGCTCATGAAGTTCGCGTAGTCCCAGGGAGACGGATGCTTGAAACGCCACGCCTTGGCGTATTCGCTCATCGCCCGCCATACCGCGCTGTCGCCCACGACGCCGCCAAGCGACGAGAGCATCAGCGGCGCCTTTCCGTAAGCGACGAATCCGTAGAACGGCCCAGCGTAATTCTCATCCCACATGAGCGGCGGCTCGAGCTCGTTGCCACTGATGCGTCCGTAGGAGGTGCCGAGGCTGTCCAGCGTGTACGGCTTCTTCTCGCGGTCGGCATCGGAGAGGATGTTCATGTACTGATTGAATCCCTCGTCCATCCATCCGTACCAGGTCTCGTTGACGCCTACCATCATCGGCCACCATTCGTGCCCGGTTTCGTGATCCGCCGCGAATACCGCCGACATGATGAACATCGGGTATTCCATTCCCAGCTCCGGGCCATCGACCATAGTGAGCTGCGGGAAGGCGTAAGGCATCCAGAGCTTCGAGTAATACTCGAGCGCATGACGTACCACGTGTACTCCATCGGCGTATGCCTGGGCATGACCTGGGAGGTACATGACATTGAACGGCACGGGCCCCCTTCCCGGAATCGTGGCTCGCGACGCGTCCCAGACAAACTGGTTCGCGGTCGCCCAGGCGAAATCTCCGACGGTGTCAGCCACGAAGCGCCAGACGAGCCGCCCATTCGTCCCCGCCGCGGTTGATTTCCCTGGACCACGCTCGGCGGCCGAAACGATGGTGCGAGTGGAATCAGACTCGAGGACGTGCGAAAGCCGCTCGCGCGCCGTCGGCGTGAGAACATCGGCAGGATTCTGGAGCACGCCCGTGGCGCCGACTATCCACCCCGCAGGCACATCGATGCTCACGTCGAAGTGTCCGAAGTTGTTGTAGAACTCTCCGTTCCCGAGATATGCGTCCGTGTCCCAGCCGCGGAGATCGTCGAAGACGGCAACTCGAGGATACCACTGCGCCACCTGGTAGAGTGTGTCGGCCCAGCGCCCCATCCGGAATCCACGCGGGCCATCGGTGCGCGGCACCTGGAAGCTCCAATCCGTCTCGATTGTCCCGCTCGAGTGGGCGGCGATCGCAGCCGGCAGATCGATGCGCGCGGAAGTCTGCCTGAGCGTGCGCGAGAGAGGAGTTGTCCGGCGGTTCGAACCGGGAATCGGACTACCGAGCGTATCCGTCACCGGCAACGTCTGACCGTTGACCACGAGTCTCGTAATCCTCATTCCGGCTGTGAGCGCGTCCATCTCGCCGACGTGAGGCGCTTCAGGCCTGAAGATGTTCTGATCGAGTCGCAGCACCACTGATCGCATCGCCGAGTCGCTGTTATTGCGAAAGGTGATGGTCTCCCGGCCAGAGACGACGGATGTCGCGGAGTCGAGGCGGGCGTTGATTTTGTAGTCGGTCCAGAGCTGCCAGTAGTTGCGTCCTGGCCGACCGGTGGAGTCTCTCGTCCCCGCGGTAAATGCGCGTCGAATCGTGTTCGTCATCGGAATGTCCCGGCGCACCGGACGCTCGGGATATTTCGCTGGCGGACCGGGCTGCAATCTCGTCGCGCCCGGGGGAGCCGTGGCGGTGGCTTGGGCCGCCGAAGATGAAGGAGCGAGCACGAGAACAGCGGGGATGGCGAGAGCGATCAGCATTCGAGCGGACATTCTTACTCCAGAGATAGAGATGGCCGCTTGCGAACCAGCCAAAGCGGCCAAGCGAACAATTTAGCGCAGAGAAAAGTAGTTGACGAACGCGCGACTGCGTATCATTGGGAGATGAACTTCAAGCTCGAGGAAGCGATTCCGGTCCTCGAGCGGACGCCGGTGGTCTTGACGGCGCTGCTCGATGACTTGCCGGAGGATTGGACGCGGGTGAACGAGGGACCGGACACGTGGAGTCCCCGCGAAGTCGTCGCGCACCTCATCCATGGTGAGCGGACCGACTGGATTCCGCGCGCCCGGATAATCCTCAAGCAGGAGAGCTACCGCCGATTCGATCCATTCGACCGTTTCGCCGAGCTGAAATCGGAGCGTCCGCTCGGGGATCTGCTGGCAGAGTTCGACGAGCTGCGGTCGGGCAATGTCGCGAC